>NZ_JBNPNC010000004.1:0-101720 GCF_050314315.1 Desulfovibrio sp. SGI.102
GTTTGTGCCTCCTCATATCACATATAGCTAAACGTTGTCTTCTCGGTAAAATATGTTTAGCAAAAATGGTATGGGGATCACGACAGATGGTTGTCAGCATTAGATCCTCAGCCAAGTGCACACGGTCGTTTCGCTTCTCAGAAAGAATTTGCTAACTGACAAAAAACAGAATTAGTAGAGGTGCAAGATGTCAAAATTTATTATGGTACTTCTTACAGTTATATTCCTTATGCCGACTGTGGCGTTTTCTTTCAGTGAAAGTGACCATGAAAAACTTATGAAAGAAGATTATGGATACAAACAAGCAAATGACATACTCAACAAAAATTGGGACAGGATTCGTAAAGACTTAAAAGGAACTGAATTTTTTAAAATTGCTCTTGCTGAGCAAAGACAGTGGCTAAACAGCAGGAGTGAACGTATTGATGCTATCGTTAAAAATGGGGCATCACTCGCTGCGGCTGCTACAATAGTCACAAACCAGCAAGCAGACAAGTTGCTTAAATTTGCAAACCACGATCTTGGTGATACAAAAAGAAAGATGTCTATCGAGGACAGACTTGCACTCCTTGAGTTCGCTGTTCAATGGTCTGGAAAATATACATATGGCGAACCTGATGGTGAGCAGTTTGATATGGATGGAATGACAAGATATCCAGAATACGGACAGACTGTGATTTCTTTTTTGAATTCAGAGATAAATATCAGTGTTTCTAACTCTTCTCCGCGAGGTTCATCCTGTGAATTCGCGTCACCATGTACTGTGATTGATAATATACTTATATGCAAGGCATATAACGATTTAGGGGATAAAGAATATGCTGTTGTGACTGGATATGTCGGTATTGATAACAGTGGCAATAAAACAATAAGTATAATAGAGACTCCAGAATTTGGCTGGTGTGGCATTGGAGCACACTTAGATGGTACGTATACAAAACGTCAGTAGCTTATCTAGTGATGCTGGCCATAGCTGGCATGAATCAGTTAAGAAAGTATAACTTCGTAAATGAGAAAACCCCCACTTAGCTCCGAACTAAGCAGGGGTATCTACTAGAATAACCAGTTCAAGCATGCATGATACGAGGAGAGTTTTATCAACCACGTTCCTTCCGGACGGCACCATTCCGGCCATTTCCAGACCAAGCCTGCGGGCCAGTGATGACCTTACCTGCGCGGCATCGAGCCTCTCACCTTCTATGGCACTGGATTTCACGATGTCCATGGTCATGGCCGCAAGCCCGGCCTCAGAGCGGACATAAAATCCCAGAGTGCTCATGCGGCCGAGCAGCAGTCCTTGCCGGTACCTCACAGCTGCCAAAGGCTCCGCAAGGACGGAGAGATCCCATCTGAAGTCAGGCCAATCCGGCCTTTCGTGTATGTATCGCATATTCTCCGCACTCCTTGCGGTGATTATGCGTGATATTCGCCGCAAACACAATGTTCACCGCAGAGATCGCGGAATCTGCCACATTATTCTCCGCACCCCATGGTGACAGCGTACCTGCCGCGTCCACAGGCCTTTCCGGATAGTCCTTTCTGGCCTAGCGTCTCAACTCCGGCGGCAGCTGCCTTCCCAGACGTTCAGATTCGTACGCCTCACGGCAATGATCGAGATCACCGAAAAGCAGGAACAGGCCGTCGACGATCTTCCGTGGCCAGTCCGTGCCTGCCAGAGAGAGGCGCCAGCAGCGACTGGACAGAGTCTCGTCGGCCCAGACCTTGCCGGATGACGGATTGCCGGTACTGATGAGTAAGCTGACGACAGTGAAGAAAAGGCAGTTGAACATCTGGTCGAAACAGATGAGCGTTTGCCAGATATTGTGCTTGATGACGGCGAATTTCGCCTCAACGGACGTGAAATTTTTGTGCATGGATCTCTCCGCGTGATTTCCAAAGATATTGCCGCGAAGATGCCGTGGATTCAACTGTCATGACGAAAAAAGATCCACCGTGTGTAGATAGTTGGACAATCTGTTTTTTCTTTTTGTACCTTGACAAAACAGAATACGCATGATTTTCTAAATACGAGCATACTGGATGCGTTGGTCTCCCTGTTGGATGCCGTTCTGGTGCGGCATATCGTGCTTGGCCCGGTCTATCGTGGACCGGGCCATTGCTTTTTTGAAAAAATTTCCCACCTGGTTTGACAAAAAAATGTTTGTATGCTTACCTTAAAATGCGTTTCATCAAAGGGAGTTTCAATCCACAGCCACCCTATCCGTCGGCGGCGGACTCAGTCGGCGGACGGGGCGACTGTGGATTGAAACATCCTCTTGTCGTGGTTGGGCAAGAAAAAATCCATACATACATGGCGTGTGTGGTACTGTACCCGTCTCTTTTGAAGAGGCGGGTATATGTTTTTTGCGGAGTAAAATCGCCAAGATATATTTTTTGTCAAAAAATTGCGGTAAAAATTTGACAAAATATGGAACAGGCGCTTTAATAAGATAATCGTCTCCAAATGTGGCAGCCTTAGACGATAAGGAGCACCATGCCTGTACCGCCCGTGGTGCTCCTCCTTGCCCGGTCCCCCCAGGACCGGGCTTTTTTGTCTGCATTGCCTGTAAAATTAGGACCAGCTGATAAAGTGATCGCTAAATGGCCTATCAGATAGTCTCCACCTCTTCCACCGTCTGCGCAGCGGCCACGGCGGCCTTACGCTGCCCGCCCTCGGCCATTTTCGTTGCCTTGTGATTCAGCGCGGCCGCATAGATGGGCAGGAAGGTCTCGGCGGTCAACTGCAAGATAACCAGGTCGCCTTTGCTGTCCGCCGTGTGGTTACGGTAGGCATTCCAGGGCGTGGTAGTGGGAATACCGCCGTCGCTGGCCGTCGCGAGCTGCATGGACACAGCCGCGTCGGCGAAGTTCTGTTGGTCAAAACTGTCATAGGAAAAGTGCAGCAGCTCCAGCGTGTTGGTATCCGGCGGGGTGGCCTCGCACTCGAACCCGGCCATGATGGCAGAAGAGGTCTCGGCGTCGATGGTGGCGAGTTTGCGGGCCTTCACGTTCTCCAGGGAGTTGTAGACTTCCTCGGCGGCTGCTGCTTCGGCTTCCAGCCGTCTTTTCTCCTCTTCCCACAGGGCCACATACGGCGCGACCCGATCCGCGTAGCTGTCGGCGGCCAGGGGCTCATTGTGGGGCTGCTCATGGCCGTAGCCTTTCCATTCGATGTGGCCCTGCAGCCCATCCCATTGCAGCGCGTGCATGCGCCCCGGAGCGTTGAAATCAAAGGTCAGGGCCTGATCGTCCACGATCACGAGCCTGTCCGCAGGCACAACGGTTACTCTGGACATGTCTTTTCTCCTTATTTTTTGCCGCATTGCGGCGGGTTAAAAAATCTTTCCGGCACTGTCGGCGCCACGACGTTGAGTGTGGAGCAGCTGGCAAGCCATGAGCATGCGTATATGGGGTCTCCCACCTATCAGATGAGAAACGGCTCCACTGATGCTGATGCTGCGTATAGACCTATCTCTCAGATAACAGGTACAACCGGCGGTTCTCAGCCTCACACGCACAGCCTGTCCGGGGTCAGCTCCGAGGGGGCCAGCAGCCTGCCGCCGTACTATGCTGACCATTATGTGATCCGCGTCTGAGCGGCGACAGACGAGGGGTTGGGGGTGGTGGCCGGGTGTTTCCGGCACTGTCGGGGAGGGCGGGTCACATAGCCACACGCTTTCAGGCAGTGTGAGTGCCATGACTTTGACCACATCGCAGATGCCGAAACACTCACATACCTATGCTAAATTTCATTATCCTGGCAGTACATGGTCACAAGGCGCATCTCAATTTTTAGAAACTACTGGCTCTACATCTACTACTGGTGGAAGTAGTTCTCACTCCCACAGCGACACGTTTTCTGTCGGCAGCGGTGGATCACACAGCCATTCTCTGTCTGACGTGTCGTCAACAGAGGCCAACCATATTTCGCCGTACTATGCGGGGCACTATGTAATCCGCGTCTGAGCCCCGGCAGACACGGGGTTGAGGGTTGTGGCCGGGTATTTCCGGCACTGTGGGGGCCACGACCCTCACGGAAGCACAGCTGGCCAGCCACAGGCACAATATTAAGACATACGCGGGTGCCATCGGAACGATAACACCCCTGCAGGTCTGGGAGGCGACCGGAGGAACAATCCGGCTAACGGAAAATACCGGTGGCTCCCAGCCCCATACACATACGTTATCGGGAGCATCCGGCGCTTCCGATAGTCTGCCGCCCTATTACGCCCTGGCCCTGATCATGCGCATCGCATGATGTACGCAAGCGTGTAGTACGGGGGCAGGGAGGATGCTTCCCCAGACGCGCCGTCCAGTGTGTGGGTGTGGGGCTGGCTACCGCCAGCTGAATCAGTATTCAAAGGGTTCCCCCAGCTCCAGCCATCCAGATGATGGCCATTGGTATTAAGCCCGGTTTGATTGGGGACGCTATGCGTGTGGCTCGGCATTTGGCTCGTGGACAGTGTCGTAGCCCCGACAGTGCCGGAAATACTGTGCGAATGCGTCTCCGATCCGCCAGTGGAGCCAGCGGGCACGGAATCCGACGCGCCCCGAATCATGCGTCCACGCAGATCGGGCACGGTGCCGCCCTTGCCGTCGCTGCCACCGTCACAGAGTATCCAGTCCTCACGGGCCTCTGTCTCCCCAGGCATGATGGCCCGGCGGCCGTCGCTCCCGCCGAAGGTCACGCCGTCGATGGCAATAGGCACGCGCATGGGGAAAATATTCCACGGATCGATAGAGCTGGCAGCTGCATCAGCGGCGTTCTTCGCCTCAACGGCCTTGTCATACGCAGCCTTTACGGCCTTAGGAGTGGCAGCCACACCGGAATCGGCACCGGACGTGCTGTTGGTAGCATCGCTGAGCTTCGTCGTACCGTAAACAGTTCCGGACGCCGTGCCGATCGTCTGTGCCGGGTGCACATGGTCGGCACGGGCAACGGTGTTGGACGTACCCGCGGAGGCGGTACCGCCGGCCTTGGGCGCTTCCGCGCTGAATGGCATGATGTCGCCACGCAGGGTGACGCCTGCTCCGTTCGTATCGAAAAGGCGCTTGAGAAGATTGGGGAAAGCCATGGGATATGTCTCCTGGTAGGCAAAATTTCTGAGCAACCAGGTGGTTGCCGGATAAATATTGCTTTGCGGGGAGACAGAGATTCAGGAGATGAAAGCGCGTCGTGTGCGAGCGGTCAATAATGGTAGCGGCATTGGAGGACGATCAGAGCCGCCCCCTGCTCGTCAAGGCGATACACAAGGCGGTCTTCCTGATTGATGCGACGGGACCAGCATCCCGCAAGGTCAAAGCGGAGCGGCTCCGGCTTGCCAAGGCCTTCAAACGGATTGCGGAGCGCATCACGCAGCAGCTCATTGATGCGCTTCAGCGTCCGTTTGTCGGTCGCCTGCCAGTACAGGTAATCGTCCCACGCCTGGGGCGTCCAGGTCAGCAGCATGGTGCTAATCCTTAAGGTCATGCTGTACGGTCTTGCCCGTGTCAGCGGCGTGCAATGAATCCCGCAACCGGGCGGCATTGGCCGGGGAACGCAGCAGGTAGGCTGTCTCCATGATGGCGTTGTAGTCCTCCAGGGACATCAGCACCACGGAGGGAGACTTCTGGCGTGTGATGATGACGGGTTCGTGGTGGTCACAGACCCGGTTCATGATTTCCGCAAGGTTCTGCCGTGCCTCGGTGTAGGTGATGGCCTGCGACATATGCACCTCCTTTTGTACAGATATAAGTACATATTTTGCCAATTCTGTCAACACTCCGAAAGCCGTGCGTGGTGGAAGAGTGCAAAGAAGAGTGCGAAGAAGAGTGCAAGTTGGACACTTGGTCGCACTCTTCGTATTTTTACTGTTATTCATTAAAATGAGTATATTATGAAATATTTCAGCGCACGAACTGTCCGAAGAGTGCAAAGAAGAGTGTAAATTGGACACTTGGTCGCACTCTTCGTATTTTTGCTGTTATTCATTAAAATAAGCAAGTTATGAAATATTTCAGCGCACGAACTGTCCGAAGAGTGCAAGGAAGAGTGCAAGTTGGACACTTGGTTGCACTCTTCGTCAGGTACCGTGTTTGCGGCCGTGTATCGTTGGCAAAGATGAAGGAATACTTCAGCGCCAAACGGAGACAGTCAGATGCCTGAAAATATTCCTCATGATATCGCCTATATCACCAGAAACGAGCTGGATGACAGGCCATTCTCGCCGACAAAGCCGTCTCTTCATGGAACGGAGGCTGTTTGTGGCAGGCCTGACAGAGCGGCGCGTCAGGCAAAATACTTGACATGACTTTGCCGGTATGCTTACAAAAAAAGGGCGGTGAGTGGTGCTAACACCCACCGCCCTGCGCGAACCCCGCGCCTCACCCAAACCTGTTAGGGTTCAAGTTTCAGCGGCCCCGGTAGTTTTTGCCGAACTACCGGGGTCGAACCTTATCCAATATCGCTAGCTGCACGAACGCAGCAGGACAGTCAGGAGAAGGGCCACAGCTCCGGCAGTGACCTTGATGGACACGCTGATCTTCAGCATGTGCACCACCTCCTCACGGGGCAGGACTTCGCGCTGTCTGTGGAGGCAGGCGGAGTATAAGAAAAAGGCGGCCTACCTTCAAGGCCTATTCAACTATAAAGTCAAACCACATAGTTGCAACATGCCGTAATCAAAACAAAAAGGCCCCATTCTGTCGTGAATGGGGCCTTTTTGCCGGCGACATTATTGCCGACATTTCCGGCTCTTCGTCGACCGTCCGTCGCACACCTGACTGGATGGATTATCAATCACATCGACGCATTTTTCAACAGGCTCCTACACGGTCACCAGCACGTCCATCGTCGCGGGAATATCCTGGTAAAACCGAATGAGCGTCGAGGCCGAGCCGGACGTCCCCACTTCCTTGTAGGTACACGTATCTGCGTTATCGCCGCCGGCGCACATCACGCCGTCAAGGTATACCTTCAGGTGCCCGGAACCGACGATGTACGACGGCACGGTATAGTCCGCGTTGGCGGCGATGACGGATGACCGCGTACCGGACGCGGAGTGCTGCGTAGTGTCGTTCTTCCGCTTCGCCGTGATGCTGACATTCTTCGAACCGTCGAACGACGCGGATCCTGTGACGTCCCCGGTAAGGGAGATCGTACGGGCTGTGGCCAGGGCCACGGCCTTGCCGTCGGTACGCCCTGTTCCGCCACGGACGGTGGCCAGCGTACCGGACGTGATGTTATCCGCGCTGTGATCGTGCGCGGACGGAGCAAACGTCGACGGCTTTCCCGTTACGCCGGACCACGGCACGGATGCCGCGGCACCTGCCGTGTACACGACAAGGGCGCCACTCACCGTCTGCTCTGTCTGCGACCCGGTAAAAACAGCGCCGTCCGTCACGCGGAACATGGCCTTGGCCGGGTAGGATACACCGTTGATACTGGAAGCGGCCGTGATCTGTACGGTGTCCCCTGTCTGGACATCGGTGCTCTTGAGCTTGAGCAGAGCGGCCACGTCGGCGACAACGACCAGACGTTCCAGCGCTGCGGCAGGGATACGCCCGATGTCGATGGTGCCGGACGTGATCTTTGAAGCATCAAAACCTGTCAGCGTGGCGGCAATGGAGATGCCGGCCGAACCGTCAAAGTCGGCGCTCCCCGTGACCGCGCCGGTCAGGGCGATATTGCGCTTCGTCGCCAGCTTCGAGGCTGTGGACACCGTCGTCTGCTTCGGGTGGACATGGTCCTCACGGGCGTAGCTTCGGGACACGCCGGGCGCCGCCGTTCCATGGGCCTTCGGGGCCACGGTGGAAGCCTGAGGCGCGTTCGCTATATAATCGCCGGCCTCTTTGAGTTGCTTAAGGATCTGAAAAGCGCCGGCCATGTTTACCTCCCGACACGGACGAGGATGCTTGTCGTTTTGTCCACGGTGTCCGTGAACGTGATACTGGTCGAAGGCTGGCCCTCGGTACCGGCCTCATGGAAGTCGGTACCAAGGGCGCACTTCAGCCCGTCCAGATACACCGAGATATGAGAGGCCCCGACGATGTATTGCGGCACGGTATAGGACGTGCCGCCGGCGATGTCGTTGGATCGTGACGCGGAATAATGCTCCACCGGATCGGTATCCAGCGCGGCAAGAACAGCGTCCAGGGGGTACTGCTCATTATCCATCTGGACGGTGACGGCGGATGCCACCGTTTCGGGCCAGATGGGAGAGCCGAGCTTGTTCTTCAGGGTTCCTCTCATATCTCGATGCTCCGGTTGGATACGCCTCAGCTACGCGGAAGCCTTTTCGAAGTACATGCCGCCTTCACGCAGGGTGGCGGGAGCCGGGGCACCGTTCTCCACCACGGCGAAGTCGACTTCGGCAGCTGTGGTGGCGGCGGCGGCCACCTTGCCGTCGAGCACCTTGCCCTGTTCAGCGGACAGGGGCACGGCGGCGCCGCCGGTGGCCAGGTCATTGACGATGGAAGCGGTGGCCACCTTGGTGTCGACCACGCCGGACAGGGCGGTGATCTTGCCGTCCAGCACCTTGCCCTGATTGGCGGACAGAGGCTTGTTGGTATCGGTGGAAGTCACGTTGTCGACGATGTCGGCCGTGGCCACCTTGGTGTCGACCTTGGCAGGCAGGCCGTTGATGTCGGCGGCACTGATGGTCACGCCCAGGTCGGCCAGCTCAATGGTCAGGTCGCCGGTCTTGCCGTTGACGCTGGTGACGTTGCCCTTCTTGCCGGTGTCGATCCAGCCGGGGGCCCCGGCCTTTTCAGCGTCCCACACCCAGATGGTGTCGGTGTCGTTGCAGATGGCGTAGTCACCGGCGGTGCCTTCCTTGGGCAGGGCTTCGGCATTGGCGAAGCTGCCCTTGAACTTGCTCAGGACCTCGGGCAGCTTTTCCAGCTTGATGTTACCGTCAGGGCCCAGCAGGCCGTCATAGGTGGTGACCTTGCCGTCGATCTCGCCACGCCAGACCTTGAGGGTCTTGCCGTCATCGTCCTTGACCTGGTCGAAACTGGTTTCGGGATACAGCTGGTTGCCCAGCTTGTCCTTCAGCAAACCTTTGATGATAGTCATGGTAGTTACCTTGGAGGTTATGGTTGTCTGTATAAGAAGTCGACTTCCTCTTCAGGAAGGACGACCGTTCCGCTGTCGAAGAGGAAGTCCGGGTCGATGACCTTCTGGTAGTCGTCCCACAGGATCCAGCGCAGACTGAGCGGCTTTTCCCAGTAATCCAGACCGGTGACGACGATCGCGCACCAGAAGGTGGTGTACGGCACGTCTGACAGGACGCGGATATGTGTCCTGTCCACTTCCTCATATTCAAAAACGGGCTGCAGCAGCATGCCTGAGCACCAGACGAGGAGGGAGCCGTCATTGACGGTGTGATCCGGCACTTCCACCAGATCTCCCTCAGCCAGCGGGGCCTGCTGCACCCAGTTGTATCGCCGGGCGACGACCAGGTTGTCGACAAAGGCGACGGCGTCGTCCCGGGCTTTCTCGGCGAGCTTCTTGGCTGTCTTCGCATCCTCGGCGCACTCGCAGGACGTACCGGCGTGTTCCAGTGCCCTGCCGGCCTGTACGCGGGCTTCTCCAGCCTGCGTTTCAGCCTTGTCAGCCCAGGACTTCGCTTCGGATATCGCCTCTGACGAAGCCTTCTCGAAGGCCAGCTTCGCATCGGCAACGACGCCACGTGCTTCCTCGACCTTTCCCGCGGCAGCTTTCGCGCTGTCCGCAGCTTCGTTCGCCTTGTTCGCCGCCCTGTCCGCATGCTCCTGGGCGCTGGCTGCATAGCGGTCGACAGAGTCCAGGACCTCGAGGGCCTCATCGCGTGCCTGACCGGCCTCTTCAGCAGCCTTCTCCGCCCTGTCGGCATGGGACGACGCGGTGCCGACGAGCTCCTGCAGCGTCCCTTCCACAGACAGGATCAAGCCGTTGACCTTTTCCTCGGCCTTGGCCAGGAGCTCGCGGAAACGTACGGACAGACGGTGCAGGCACAGCTTTGTGACGAAGATGATGCGGAACACGGAGAAGTTACCGTGCTCCGTCATCGATTCGGCCCAGCGTTTCGAAGACTTCGTGCCTTCACCGCCGGGGCTGTTCCCGCTCTCCGCCCAATCCGCGGCAGCCTTCGCGGATCGGGCGGCGTGTTCGGCATGGTATTTGGCCGAGCCGAAACTTTGCGGATCGTCTTCGTCCGGTACTGCTTCCAGGGCGAAGAGACGCGCTTCCTGGGCGCTTTTTAAAGCATCCCTTGAAGCTTTCGCCGCCGTGTCGGCGTAGGCAGCCACTTCCGGTGTGATGACGGCGCCGGTACCGCGCGGCTCGTACGGTTCGAGTTCCGTGATGTCGTGCAGATGGCAGTCATGGTTGGGGACGGTGGCCAGAGCGCTGAAGCCCGTACCGTCAGGGAGCTTGACGGTGAAGAGGTACTCGCTGCTTTCCGTGCCGAGTTCGTTCGGAAAGACAGCGAGACGGCAGATGCCGTCAGCCCCTGTGAAGCCTTTGTAGCTCTTTGGGACGACATAGCCCTGCCAGCGGTCGACCGTTGTGAGTTTCGCTTCGACCACGGCGCCCTGGACAGGCTTGCCCACCTGGTCTTTGACGACGGTGGATACGAATACGGTTGGGGTCAGGGCCATGTCGTGTTCTCTGTCTGGGTGCTTCGTTATGCCGCGCTGCTGGGCGCGCGGCCTGTTCCATGGCCGGGTCAGTACGTCCCGCCCTGTCCGTGGCCAAGCTCCGTGCCGTACGCATACGCGGCGATGGGATTGTATCCGTGGATATCGCTTTTCTTGCCGTAAGATGCCGCGTCACGAAGCTGGTCCTTGAGGTAGCGGTGGTTCATGGCAGAGAGCCAGTCGGGCGACTTCGTCACCACCCGCGTCAGGGGCGTCGTCTCCGGTGCCACTTCCAGCTCCTGCGTCACGCGAACTTCATTGACCATGTTCTGCTGTAAATATTGCTGGGTGCGTGCATCGATTTCAGTTCCCACAGTCAGGTCCAGGACACCCTGCGCCAGGACCATGCCGAGGGCCGCGTCCGTCTTCACCGTCCTGTACGGCAGCGATCTCACCTTCTCCACAAGTTCCTGGTACGTGACCACATCTCCAGGGAGCAGGTCTGACGATCTCGGTGCCTTGATGATCCTCACATAGGCGTGGGCGTTCCTGGCCAGGAGCTCGAAGTGCCTGCGGTCCATCTTCATGCCCGAGGCCTTGTAGATGTCGTACATGTTCTGGGCGGCCGCGCTGCGGGCAAAGCCGAGATTCCGCAGGCGGGCGATGTCCTTGAGGTTGTCGACGCCCGTTGAAAGCTCTTTGCCCGGCCAGACCTCGACGCCTTCTTCCACGCCCTCCGCGAGCCTGAGGTTCGGAGGGATGTGGTAGTCCCAGTGGTTGCGCATGCCCGGCGTCGGATTGGCATTGACGATGTAGCGTTCAGGGACGGGACGCGTCTGCCGGATGGTGATGATCTTGCCGCCCTGCGGCGCCTGCCTGATGCGGAAGACAGTGCCGATGACCTCGCACAGGACTTTGCCGTTGGGGTAGTTCTTCGGCGATTCCACGAACTGGCGGAAGCCCGCCTCGCCACGCAGGCCCTCATGCTTCACGGCCATGGACGTGGAGTGTTTCGAAGAGAGCGTCATCTGAGTAAGCGGCTCGCCAAGGCTGCCCGCGGTGACCAGACCGGCGTTGTCCCCGATCTCCCACTTCTTCCCTGTCCCGGGACGCAGCCCCATGCACATCCGGCATACGGAGCCGCCTTTGCCGTCACAGGTCTCCGGACTGCGTACGAGGACCTGCGTTATGCCGCGAGCCAGCAGGTCCTTCTGCATGTCCGGCGTGACGAGGTCGTTGCGCTTGTACGTTGCGACGTCACGGGCAAGGTAGCGGTCGATGATGTCGTCATCGCGAGTGCCGAGCAGGATGCCGCGTTCGGAACCGCAATCTTCGGACGAGACCACCGACGTGGACAGGGTATTGCTGAAGACCTTGAGCATCTCGCCGGGTTTGGCCGTGGATACGGCGCCCTGGGCGATGTTTCGGCGCGATTCCACGGCACCGAGCCAGAAATGGAGCGGGTCGACGCCCTCGGCATAGCTCTTGGGAAAGATCTCGGGCACCACGCTCCCGTCATGGGCCCCGACGACGCCGGGGGAGGTACGCAGCTTCATGAGCTGGGTCTTGTTCCCCGTCAGGGCCGAGCGGACCATGACGGAGGCGTCGTCCTTCGACCCGTCCAGATCGTTCTTCGCCAGGTCCATCTGCAGGTTCGTAAGGTGGCCGATGACCTTGTCGTCATCACCGCGATCCTTCTTCACCAGTTCCGTGTACTTTTTGATGATGGCGTCACGCTTCTCCCTGTTCGGCACCTCGATCTCCCGAAGGCCCATGGTCACGGGCTCCATGGTGGAGAAGGTGTCGCCGAGCTTTTTCAGGGCCGAGACGGTCGCGTCGTAGCGGTCAGGGTACCGGCGCGCCACCTCGCCGAGCAGCTCGTTGAGGTAGGACTTGTCCACCTGCCTCGTGATGGCCATGTCCGGCGGCAGGGTCTTGTCGATAAGATACTGGGCGAATGTCTTGGCCATCTACCGCCCCTCCCTGTCTGTCCCGTTGGCCGCGCTCACGGCATCGTCCAGACGCATGGCGCGACGTCCGTAGACGTAGCCGCTGCGCGCCGTCTGGGACAGTGTCTCCGCGATCTCCGGGGTAAGGAAGGCGGCACCGGCGCCTACGCCCCCAAGACCGCCGAGTCCGGCGACGCCACGCTTGTGCCTGCCAAGGAACTCTTTGGCTCTCTTCGCACGCTCCTGTGCCGCTTCCGCCGCCCGTGCCGCGCCGGCATTGACGCGTCCGGCGGTGTTTCTGAACGTGTCTTTGAACCCCGTCCCCGCCGTATTGGTGAACGTGCCGAAATTGCCAGCGGCCCAGCCCGCGAGGACTTCGCGGCTCGCCGTCTTGGACAGGATGTCTTCGAGGACGGAGTGCATGACAGCACCTGATGCCGTCTTCACACCATGTCCGGTGGAAGGTGTCGCCTGGGGAGGGACGGGGGTCTGAAAGATATTTGTCTTACTCATATCATTGCCGTTTATAGTTGCACTGTTACTTTGAGTTGCAGTTCGAATTGCAGTAGATGCAGTCTGATTAAGAGTTGAAGTAAAGTTGCTGTCACTGTTAACGGGGGTTTCGGGGGTGACGCTTGGCGAAGCGAAGATCTGCGCCGCTGTGCCGGCGAGCCGGCGGGCTCTTCTGAACATCCGGGGCTCCTTGATTTTTCAGGATATTACGCTGCCAAGAAGATTGCCGGAGACAGTGTCCGGGGCTCAGCGGTATCGGGGACCTGACGATGCCGGAGGCTCAGTCGGCGAAATCGCGTGAGGATGCGTCCTGAGCGCCAAAAGGGCCGTGTCCGTGACTCGGTACGGGACAGAGCGCTTTCGAAGCTCCTTGGGCCGTTTGCGGCCCGTTTTGGGCTATGTCCGATGCTGCGTCTCGTGCTGAAAATGCGATATGCCAAAAAATCGCTCGTATTTAAATTCTAAGCGATTTTTTGACTTGCCAGCTATCCCGGTATGCAAAATTGCATTTGAAAGCTCACAGAAGCAATTCTGTGCGAAATTTTGCCATGTCCGATGCCACGTCCGTCGAAAATCAGGTAGCCGCGCGTTATAAGAACCCGAGGGTGTCCGGGAAGACGGCAAACGACCACGTCCGAATGCCGGGTAAAAATGCCTGAAACCCCTTGCCAATCTTGGGAAATCGGCGATTTTGCCATATTTCATAGCAAAAAGGTAGGTTATTATGCGCAAGGGCGCGAAAGTACGCGTGGATGCAGGGAAAGTCTCGCTCAGGAACAGGACGGAGGATCCTGCCTGGGCCAGACGGCTGGTGGAGCTGGCCAAGGTGACCAGGGACGGGTACAGGGCGGAATTCGAAGTCCCCGGTGTCTCTTTCGCAAACAAATTCGAGGAGTTGCTTATGCGGCTCCCGGAAAGTGCCGGCGACTGGGTGACGATGCCCATGAACTACGTGCTCTGGCTCTACGCCCTTGGCTGCGACGAGGAAGAGGGCATGCGGCTTTACATGGGGCTGGCGCATGCCGCGACGCTGGCCTGCAGGGCCAGGGAAACAGCGCTCTCGGTGCCGAAAGGGGACATGCCGCTGTCGGTCGGCTCACGCAAGGTCCTGGCGGCGCCGGAAAAGTCGTTCAGGCGGTCCGACGGAAGGACGTTCCACCGGCTGAACATGATCCTGACGGCCTTGTGTTTCGCGGCCTGCGGGAAGATCGGGAAGTCGGAGAACGCACGCGTCAGCGAGGCGATCACGGCGGCGGCCCCGCTGGTGGGCCTGGCGCTCCCGCCAGTCACCGGAACGGCGGAAAACCCGCATACGGCAAGCGTTAGCGATATCAATCCGCTGACCAGTACGATGCTTTTCACGACCGTCCCGACGGGGACAGGCAAGCTGCTGCTCATGCTGCTGCTCAGAAGGGCCTGGCCGATGTACAAGATCACGACCCGGGAGATCACCCGTGAGGACTTCGCTGTGAACCTGCTGACGTACTTAAACTTATCTATATTTTCGGATTTTGACCAAAGTAGGAGGACTTCATTAACGTTCTCAAATACTTATCTATGGTAAATAATAAAAGTTATAGCACTATAACTTTTATTATCGAAAATGTTAAATGCGGAAATTTTTGAAAACTGTTTGCGCAGTGAGGAAATTACAAACTAATATTTTGTAAAAATGGCCTCCAAAACTACTATAAAATTAAGTAGTTACGGAGGCCATTTTAAATGCGGAAACGGCGGATAGTTAAGTATTTGAAATTACACATTATCCAAAAAACAACTACTTTCCGAAAAAAACACACACCCATACGGGAAACGTAACGTGTTTTACGTCCCGTGGTGCATGTATATATGCGTCACACACAGGCATGTGTTAAAGTATATTATATCAATATATCTTGATATACATATATAATATATATTATATAATATATATTATATTTCTCCCATATGATATGTAATACATAAAAATACAAGAGGCGTATTTATAAGTTACTTTAACACATGGCCCGCGTATACAGGCATATCATCGCTTACATCACACCTCACGCCCGTGGGGGTATGCATTTTTTCCGGAAAGTAGTTGTTTTTAGGATAATGCATAATTTCAAATACTTAGGTATTAGCCATTTCCGCATTTATTTTCGCATTTTAAATATCAGTTAATACAGGTAGTTACGTATGCAATTTTGCCGGTATATTAGTCCGTAATTTATTCACTGCGCAAACAGTTTTCAAAAATTTCCGCATTTGAAATTTTTCTAGAGTTTGCAAAATAGCTTATATATAATTCAATATAATTATATTCCCGCAAATCGTTGTGGCTCTAGGGCCATATTTTTTGAAAATAGATTTCAACTACAGTACCTCTAAAGTGCTAACCAAGCAATTTACTATAGTATAGAGTACCTTATTAAATTCATTTACGCATTTAGAAGCCGTTAGAGAAGATTATATTTCCGCATTTAGAATCGGCCTCATCAAAACACTCATTTAACCCTTATTTTTTGGGACTGATTCGCTAAACAATTTTTGCCCACTCAGCAAGAATTTTTCCGCATTTAGTTTTTGCTGAAAATCAAAATATAGATATATTTTTAACATATTGATTTTACTACATCGAAAATTTAAATGCGTAAACAAATTATTAGTAGAAATTCCTGATTGTACCTATAATAAAAGTTATAGTGTACTTTTGCTGTCTTAAGTAACATTATATTTTTGCTATCTACTTGTTTTTATTAAAAAAGAGTCATTTACGCATTTGATAGTGATAAATTTTATATAGTTACGTCACAAATAGGAGGAATTACTACACAATCACCGCAAAAAATCGGTCGAAAAAATTCAATAAAACAACACAACTAACGAAAAATGCCTGTTAACTGCGGAAATTTCGACCTCATTATTAGTAATTATTACTATTTAATGTTATAAGTCACTGAAGATAAAGGATATATCCTGCATCTTTCGTTTTGGCAGCCCGACAGGGCCACGTATAAACAACCTTAATCAAAGGAGCATCTCATGCCCGCTATCACTTTCGTCCGTTACACCGTCGTGACCGAAGGCCGTGAACCCGTCCAGTACCGCTCTGAAGAGGGCATCACCCTCCGCGAGGTCCTTACTGAGGAGCTCGGCGTCAACCCTTCCAAGCATGACGTCCTCGTCAACGGCATCACGGCCGGGGATCTTGATGTCGTGGTGAACAACGGCGACAGCATCGTCCTGGCCACCAAGAAGTACTCGTCCGGCAACGCCGCGGCCTAGTTCCGGTTCCTGAGCCCCGGTTTCTGAGGCTCTTTCCCCGACACCGCAACCCTACGTGCCGCGAACAAACAGGCCGGTGATCCTTTTCCGGGTCACCGGCCTGTCCTCCATATAGTAGACGCCTGTTACCGAAACCTGCTTATTTTTAGCCGTATTTTCCGTAAAACTCTTTGTCCTCTGTTATAAGTATGCAAAAAGGAGATTTCCATCATGCTTGCACACGTTATCAGAGAAAATTACGCCGAAGAAACGGCGCAGAGAAAATTTTCCCCAATCCCGCCAACCTCCCCGTACAAATGCGCCTCCCTTGCGATGGACAGACACTGCCTCGGAAACATCCTGGACAAGGTCATTAGTCATCTCGCGGACAATCATACCATAAGGTACATGGACATCCTCGAAGCCCTGTCGACTCTGCAAGGTTATGAATGGGACACCCTTTTTACGCTTGAGGACGAGATCAACAAAGCCGTCTTCATGCTAAACCAGGAAGGATGGACCTATCTTTATCCGTACGGGTTCGTTCCCTTCAACTACGTCAACTACTACGGCAATCGCTGTCTGGAAAACGGCGTCGACATCATTGAGGAAAAGTCACCTGAAAATCTGCACATCACGAAATACATCCTGTCCAGGAGCATATCCTTCATGTCCGAACTCCTGGGGCACATGGAGTACATCAGCAAACTCTATACGCTTGGCGGCATTCAACAAGCCTGTTCGCTGTTCATGGCTTTCCATATGCAGGCGTTCGCGTGCGCACGCCCGGAAACAGGCTTTGGAGAGATGGACACACACGATCTTGTCACGGAATATTTCAGACTCGAATCGTATGTCATAAAAGACTTCCAGGTACTTTCAAGAATGCTCAACGAAGAAGTCACTGCCAGCGTCTGGAATATATACGAAAGAGTATACAACGTACTCAAATACTCAGTCCCGACGTATGGAAGGATGCTGCTGCCTGACATAAGCATGAAAAATCTGGTAGCCACGAAAAATATCATCCTCAATGCCAGAAAGCTGCATGGTGACGTCGTGAATAACCAGTATGCCGGTGACGGTCCGGAAGCGGCCGAGCGTCACTGTTCACTTATCGATGACGCCGCGGATCTCGAACGGATCAGGTTCATCGACAACAACCGCACAATCTTCCTTCACCACAGGGGCACGAAAAACGGTACCATGCCCGGGTGCTGCGTCGGGGTGGAGCTGCGCAAGGCCCCGCGCCTGCTTGTCCCCGCCTTCATCGGGAGGGATGACACCGGCATGATCTGCCTTCTCTTCCCGTCAGCTCGAAAAGTCGCGGCACTCCTCAGAAACCTGTACGGCATGGAGGCTTACGACCCGCTTGTCAGTTTGAATACGGAAGAGAACGTACTCATGAATCCTGAATCACTGTCTTTCCCGGACGTCGTCACGGGCTTTCTCAGGGAGCGCAAGCCCGGTATCGTCTCTTACTGTGGCCTTACCGACGTGCTCACCTATCTCAAGAACGGTCGTGAAGACCAATCGCTTCTTCTTGGAGGAACGTGTGGCGATTCTGGATGCAATACGGGCACGGCAGGAACTGCGAATACGGTAGACCCCGTGAATCTGTTCCACAAAATATATCTGCTTTAACAACGACCCAAAAACAACGACCCAAAAACAACGACCAGAAGGAGACTTTATGCCGACTGATCAAAATGCCGCATGCGAGAACATCAATCGCATGTTCTTTACAACTGTCAGCACGAAGCAAAGAAAGGAGCAGCTTGTGTTCGACCTCAATGCTGCGAGACGACGCGTCATCCTCTTGCAGAACGAGCTCGATACCCTTGAAAAAATGGGAGACGTCAGGAACGTCACTTCCAGTATGCTGGAAGAACTCAAAAGACTGTTCCCCTGGCTCCATGTGTACACATGCACGGAAACGAACGAACTTGTTATCCTTACCGTCGGGCAACCTCTTTTGTTCCACGGGAACAGGAACGTGTTAGGCACATCCGGCAATGATCTCGTAAAAAACCGCGAGATCATCTACATGACGTTGCCTGTGTACAAATTCGAGGCAAGGTTGCAGCGAAACGGCGGGATAAGGATGCAACAGTGTTCCGCGTATGTTGTGGAAAATGGCGAGGAAAGGCTCAGGAAAGGGCAGGTCGGGCACCCGCATGCCATCAATGACCGGCAGGGCTGGTTCAGCTCCGTATGCCAGGGAAACAACGACTTCATGCGGCTGTACGACGAAGGGTGCAGGGGACGGATGACGCCGGAAACCCTCATCCTGGTCATCAGAAAGATCTGCCTGTGGTTCCTGGAGGCCAATCTGTCGGACATGTATGGTACATCACCCTGCGGGATCGTGAACCTGCCGGACAGCATGACGTTCTTCCACACGCGTACGTGCTTTGACATGTCATCGGAGCTCCTCGCGATACTGCAGGAACGCGTTGGCGTACATGCCGTTATGGACAGGCTGCATGAAAGGGTGACCGTTTTTTCCGACAATGTCGGCAAAGACGTGCAGGACAACTTCCTTGATCCGCTCAGACTGTATTGCGTGGCGGCAAACACTGCCGAAGCCGATCCGGAAACTGCTCTGGCGCGATATATGAATGCGTACGCTTTCCTCTGGGCGAGCGTCCTGCACAGCTGGGCATCGTCCAGAGGCGTGAGTAACGCCTTTATCAGGGACTGCCTCATGCACGCCATGCGGAATGACATCAGGCTTCTGAAGGACACGAACGAAGTAGCCGCCCCGTGCATATACAGGCCCTGGATGTCTCCGGCCACCATGCTTGCCGCGCCGTCAGCATTGCTTGATTACGGCCCGGCATGGGGAATTGGCGGTGAGAGCATGTCGGCACTCCGCAGATATCTTGATCCCGGACATGAATGGATCGAGGCACGGCTGCACGAATGGGATACGGCTTTCGGGAACAGTGTGGGCACAGGCATGCCTGCGGACACAGACGAGGAGAACAGAGACGAAGAGGAGAACAGAGACGAAGAGGAGAACAGAGACGAAGAGGAGAACAGAGACGAAGAGGAGAACAGAGACGAAGAGGAGAACAGAGACGAAGAGCGATAAGACAAATGCAAAGCACCACAAAAAACAGCCGAAGGGCCGTCGGGGACATCACCCGGCGGCCCTGAATTTTTTCCGGGCAGCGTGACAAAGTTACCCGCGGGCAACCACCAAACAAAGGAGAAATTCTCATGTCGTGCATTACGAACATCCAGAAAACCATTGCCGGAGCTCTCACCGGGAGAAAACCCGCTGGAAACAAGCAGGAAAACAAGCAGGAAAACAAGCAGGAAAACAAGCAGGAAAACAAGCAGGCTGAAAACAAATCGAAGCCGTCCGCATTTCACTACCCCTTCCATGACCCCAATCCTTTGCGCATCAGCGACTGGGATACGGAACTGGTATCGGAGGATGCCATGTACTTCCCCATTCCCGGGCAGAAGGACGTCCCTGTCAAAAGTCTCGACACACTCATCCACGAAGGACGTGTACCGGTCTTGTGCTTCACGGCGACGCTGTACCGGGAGATCCGCCATATGGTGGAACGGAACGCCAACAGCGAGCTGGCCATGTTCCTTACGCTGAAGCGTCTCCACGCGCACAAGCCCGTCTTCCTGGCCTTCGACTTCTTCATGCCGGGCCAGGAGGCGAGTGTGGGCGGTGTTTCCCTCGATGCCGATGACTGCCGCAAGTACTTCGATGCGCTGAAGGATGTTCCCTACTACAAAGAGAACGGCCTGCACAGGCATCTGTGTCATCTGCACAGCCACGGCAGGAACGGTATCTTCTGGTCCGGCATCGACGATGAGCAGCAGTTCTCCAGGGATGACCTTGGGTACATGGACGACTACCGCTTCTACGTCGTGGTCAACGCCGACGGCGGCATCAAGTGCAGCCTGGTGACCTACACGCCTGTCCTTGCCAGGGTCGATGCCGCCGTGGCCATCGCGTGCAACCGTCCCGAATACATCGAATGGCTTTCCAGAAGCCGCAAGAAGGAACTGGACGACCTTGTTGGCGAAATGGTCAGAGGCAGGTCGGTGGCGACTGTAGTCGACTTGTTCGGTGACATTGCTGGCGACAGCTTGCACGACGGCCTCAACATACCCGGCCGGGGCAAGGTGATGCCTCTGGACGGCAACACTGACGGGGACAGCCTCAGGAGCTGGACATACAAGCCGGGAGTCCTGTCCAGGCCGCGTCCCGTTTTCGCCTGCACCGGAGACACAGCCGCTCCCGACGGGGGACACGCCCTGAAAACCGTGGGAGGGGCTGCATCGAATCTGGCGGAACTGGTGAACTTTCTTCAGGACATCGGCATTGGTGAAGATGTGGATCTTGATGCCCGTGATCCGTTCTACCTTACTGTCGGAGGCTACTTCATGCGGGAACTCCATGAGGGGTCGGCATCTCGCGAGGAGGCGGCGTCACGCTACGAGCAAGACAAGATGGGTGAGCTGTTCAGTATCACCATGTGGCTGCTTAGCCTTGACGGAGGTTGGGCGGAACGTGCCGGAGACCAGGATCTCAAGGATGAGAACAAGCTGCGCTTCCTCGGGACGACGCTCGCGAAGTACATGCGCAATGTGTCCCGGCTCTACGGGGCTGGGGAACTGGACGCCGTGCCGAACAGCCGGGAGGATAGCCAGGATGATCTGAACGATCCTATGAACGATCCTATGAACGATCCTCTGAACGACCCAACGATCCCTTCCCCTTCCGTATCCGAACTGCTTGCCTTCCCGGATGATTGCCTTGAATCCTACCAGGATCCTGAGGACTACGCGAACGACGTTACCAACGCCCTGTGCAATGACATCATCTACATCGTGTGCAAGGCCATCGACCTCGGCAACAGCCACGAAATTCGAAAGCAGTAATCTCGAAAGCAGTAATCTTGGGAGCGGCGTGCATAGTAACATGTACGCCGCTTTTTTGTGAAACAAACAAATGGAGTGGGATATGACACAAACAGAAGTTATGACACAAACAGAAGTTATGACACAAACAGAAGTTATGACACAAACAGGACAGACGACCACAACAATTGAACATGTTACACAAAACGAAGAACAAGTCACATCCAACGAAGAACAGGACGCCGCCTCATTCCTTGAGATGCTTGTAGAGTCTGTATCTGGAACTGTATCTGATTCCTTGCCTGATTCCGAAACCGGCTCCAATGCACAGCGTAACGAACAGCGTAACAAAGATGCCCTGTTCGCACAGGCGTCCGATGCCTACTATGCCGCCCTGCGGGACAAGGCCGTACGCCTCCAGGACGACCCGGAATTCAACATGGACGACGCGGATACGCGCTTTTCCACGGCGCTGAACCTGCGCGCCGTGAAGCAGGCCTCCTGCTGCATCATCGGCGCAGGGGGCCTTGGCAACTGGCAATGGCGCATCCTGCTGTCCATGGGCTTCCGGCAGGTCATCATCTACGACGATGACACCGTAGGTATCGAGAATGTAGGGCCGCAGGCACACAGCATCTTTGACATCGGCCTGCCGAAGGTGGAGGCTGTCAGGCGCGCGGCCCTGCAGTACAGAGGACTCAGTATCGTGGCACGGCAAAAGCGTGTCATGACGCATGCCGATATCGCGGACGATCTCGGCTTTGTCCCGGACATCATCATCGGATGCACGGACAGCGCGGAGTTCCGCAACAGCTTCATACATAAGTTGCGGGAATCCGTCATGGAACACATCAGGAATGGTACCGGCAATACGGTAAGGGACAAACTGCCCCAACTGTTCATTGATTACCGCATGTCCCTTGGAGACTGGAATGCTTACATCATCCCGGCAAGGAACATGGGGTTGTCGGAAAGAGAAAGCTTCAGGGACGCCTCGATGTTTTTCAGCACCTACATGGATGAGGCCTGTTTTCAGGCGGAGGATGCTGTCCAGGAGGCTTGTACGGAGCGTGCGATATCCTACACCGGGGCAAGCGTGGCGTCCTTCACCGGCGCCCTGCTCCACTGGTGGTTCAGTGGCGGGAGGAACGGGTTACTGGAGGATGGAAACATGCTCTACAAGGAATTCCTCCGTACAGGCGGCAACACGAAGTTCACCTGGAAGATGTCGTACAGCTCCAGGGACTGGGAATCCGTCACGCCGACACGACGCGAGCTGTTCCTTGAGAGGAAACTGGCCGAGGAAAGGGGCAGGCTGAATGCCGCGCGGGATGAACTCGAAGCCGCCCGGGATGAACTTGAAACCACGCGCTGTGAACGCGAAGCCGCCCGGGGTGAACTTGATTTGCTCAAAGCAAGGCTGGACGCCGCGCAACGCCAGATCGACAGGCTGAGTTCCACCCAGATGACCGCGGAAGAGCCAGCGGTGGAAAACTTGTCTTCCGTGCCTGAGGATACGGTGTCGGTCCCCGTACAGGTCACGTCGCAGGAACTTGTGGCCGGAGACAGGATAAACCTCGGTGTTCCCAATGAGGATTACACGGTCCTCGCCATCGGAAGACAGCTCAGGCTGAAGGATCTTGCCACAGGGGAGGAATTCCTGTGCAGGCACTTCGCGCATCCCGTCATCAGATATACGGAAGAAAGTTGGGCACCGGTAGAAATGACAAACACCAGAGGAGAAGCCTGATATGGACTATCTCGTGTACGTTGACGGTCTGTGCAAGCGAAACGGCAGCAGTGACGCGGAGGCCGGAGGAAGCTTCGCCGTATACAGGCTCGAAAAGGGCGAAAAAGTGGATGACAGTCTGCATGTCCGTCTGGCCAGGCGAATGCCTCTGTATCATGACAGCGAGTTTGCCGTTGTTGTCTCCGAGCAGGAGCAGGCAACGAACAACTACGCCGAAGCGGTGTCCCTGCAGACGGCCATTGCCTGGCTCATATCCGGCGGTCTGCTCGTTCAGGGAAACACGATCCACATATGCATGGACAGCCAGCTTGTCCTGAACCAGATCGTTGGCATGTACAAAACGAAGAAAATACACCTCAAAAAGATCTACATGTCGATATATGACATGCTGGACAAACACAGCAAAGCCATAGGAACCAATGCCGAGAAGCTCATCGCTTTCCACTGGATCAGTGGTGACGTCATGAAAGCGAGCGTTATCGCGCATTAGCAAAGGCAGGCTCTACGGAGCGTTGGATAAAACGGGGCCGGCGGACATATTCCGCCGGCCCCTAAACATTTTTCGGGAGCCGGGCAATCTGGTTACGGCAAGAGCCTGCAAAAAATTAACAGACAAATGGAGATGCTATGCTGAGAACGGACGAGAAATATATGGAGAAAAATACGGATGACGACAAGGAGCGGCTGAGCAACCCGTATGTCGTCTGTGTCCACCACGGAACGGATCTTGACGGATGGACGTCGGCGGCCCTGGTGCAACGCTGGGCCGAAGAGAATGGCCTGATGCCGTTCTTCTTCCCCATGAACCATGATGCTCCTGTCCCTTGCAGGGAGATCATCGAGAACTTCCGGCCAAGATACTTCATCGTGGCTGACTACTCCCTGACCGTCAAAGAATATAGAGAGCTGTGTGACACCCGTGTCGAATGCGACGTACCGTTCGACTTCCTCTGGTGTGACCATCATGTCTCAGCGGTACGTGACTGGCACAAGGAAGCGATATTCCTCGACGACGAATATGCCGCGTTCGAACAGGGGGACTTCCTGCACCGCAGGCTCATGCCTCTTGTCGGGGATTGGCATTCCCAGCAAGAGCATCACCTGAACACCAAAAACCTTGTTCTCCTCGGAAAACAATGGGCCGGCTGCCGCCTGCTGCACCGAATGCTCTTCCCTGATGAGTGCATGTGTCCTTACTTCATCTTCTTGGCGGACAGGTACGATGTCTGGGACATGAGCGACAAAGATGTCCGTGAGGATGCCGAGGCCCTGCAGCTTGCCTGCAAGATACATGATGTGCGCGATCCCGCGAGCCCGTTCTGGAAGGAAGTCATCTATCCCTCCCAAGAAAAGGCCCACCTTCGTACCAACGAACTGGTGGAGGAAGGAAAGAAGTACAAGGTTTATCAGGAACGCATGAATGCCGAGGTCATGTCCAGCCTTGCCTTCACTGTGGAATGGCATGGGCATACATGGCTCGCGGCCAACACCCTTGGTAACTCACAGATCGCGGACAGTGCTTTCGTTCCGAGCGTCCATGAAGGTGTCCTGCTCTTTTCCTGCCTCGGGCACGGGAAGAAGCCCTGGAAGGTCTCCATGTACAGCCATGATTCCCTTCCGGAGGAAAAGAAAGCCTCCCTGGACTTTTCCGTCATTGCAAAGGAATATGGTGGAGGAGGACACCCTGGCGCCTGCGGATTTATGTGCGACTGGCCGCCATTTCTGGAAAAAATTGACAGGTGTTGACAGAACGGCAGGTTACTGGCATCTTGTCTTTAACAGGACACCTCCATTGGTCCCAATGACTCCATCCATCGGGTCTGATGACACGCCTGTGCTGCTTAAGACGTCAGGCATACCCCAACGTAGTAGCACATAATCTGACGTCACGGTTCCCATTCCCTTTCGATAAGCCCCCCGCGTACCGCCTGCGGGGGGCTTATTAGTTTGCATATAATCTACCTAAATCAAGATAAATATGCCAAAAATGCGCTTACCAGTTTCCGGCCCAGCCTGTCATTCTTCTCCGGTCATGCCACCACCCGTTTTGGCACTGCTATTGCCAAGCCTGCTGTAAAGGGTGGATCTTGGTACGCCAATTTTTTTAGCTATCCTAGCAAGCGGGATACCCAGTTCCACATCCTGACGTACACGCTCGATAATCTCTTCCGGGATGCGCTTCGGGCGGCCGAGGTGTTTTCCGGAGGACTTCGCGGCGTTGATGCCTTCCCTCTGCCGCTCGCGTATCAGCGCACGTTCAAATTCGGCAAATGCCCCCAGCATCTGCATCATCAGCCGGCTCATGGGGTCGGCGGCCCCCTGCTCTTTTGGGGCAAACCGCATGTTTTCCTTGTGGAATACTATGCTGATCCCCCTGTCTGTCAGGGAGTCCACGAGTTGCTGCAGGTGGAGGAGATTCCTGGCCAGGCGGTCTATGCTGTGGACGTGGAGCGTATCCCCCTCACGCAGATATCCAAGGCAGGCATCCAGACCGGGCCTGTTGCGGCAATTGCCGCCAAGGTGATCTTCGAATACCTTGTCGAGATGTATGTCGGAGAGCTGCCTGGCCGTATTCTGGTCCGCTGAGCTCACGCGTATGTATCCGATGTCTGCGCCAAGTGCCATGCTGGGTACTCCTGTTGCATGGCGCCAAAAGTACCTGCGCATGGCTGTTTAGGCAAGCTGTGCCTGTTCTAATACCTACCCTGCGATCACACGGATGCTTCCATCCCCGTTGCCGAGGGCATCCATGACGTCGATGTGCGTCCACGTCATGCCGGGAAAGTATTCGTATCTGGCCAGCAGCTTCCAGGGCACTGCCGCATCGTCAGTACGGTCGCGAAACCCGGGCTTCGTGCATCCTGCAGCGACAAATTCTTCGTAAACTTCTTTCGGTGAGCAGTTTTTGCAAAGAAAATCGACAGCTTTTCCTACCTTGTGCGGTGAACAGGCGGCGCCGGTCGGCGTGTCAAACACGCGCAGCCCTGATTCCTTGCGCGGGCCCCCGGCACCCCAGTTGTTGATGGTGATGGGACCGAACTTGTCACGCAGCTTGTCGATGGTCCGGAGAATGCGCTCGTCGAGCATCACCCACAGCTTGTCGACACCACCACGTTTGCTTGCGAAGTGGTACCAGTCAGGGCACACCAGTTCCTTGATGCCGAAATACTTGCATGTGTACACGGGCCGTACTCCTGGGAAGATTATTTTGCCGTATTCCTGTTCTAACCCTAAACATTGGGACCGGGCAGGGCAAAAATTGAGGAAGCCCGTTGTTATAAGATGGCGGTTCACGAAGAACCTAGCGGTTCACGAAAAAACCTGATGGTTCACGAAAAACCTGATGGTTCACAAAGGACCGCATTGTATATTTTGCCGAACATATTTTACAGAAGGAGGTAGGCTATGGCTGCTTATGCAAACAGATCGGTCAGGGAAAACCGGGAGGTGAACATGGAGGGAAAAGCGGCTGACACCGGCGACAGAGGGTATGACTTCAATGATGCCTTCAACCGTCTGTGTGAAGTGCTCGGTGCGGGACGGCAGGTGTCTGTCGGGAAGATCCTCGGTGTAAGCCAGCCGTCCATCTGCTATGCCACGAAACGGCGCTGCATCCCGACCACTTGGCTCCTGCAGCTGGCGACGTGGGGCATCAATCCGGAGTGGGTCTTGAGAGGCGCACCCAACAAACCTTATCTGAAGGCGACGGACGAGGCACCGTCCACCGGCCCGGCCGCGGAGACCGCCGGTGTCATGGCCGGCATGCGGAACAGGGATGGTGATACCGTGGCCCCGGCAGAAGGCATGACACAGGAGGATCCGGAGTCCGCCGGGTATCAACCTCTCGGCGGGATCGTCAATGTGCAAATAACAAACGAAAATGGTATGATTATCGGCGAGGCACAGCAGCGCTTCGAGAGTATCTAGCGCGTCGAAAAGGTACACCTTTTCGACACACTCCATATGGGGTGTCGAAAAAACCCAAAAACGGCACTATGACACTTTTGCCGGTAAGGTCTCAGACCTTACCGGCATTTTTTGTTTGTACCGGGCGCTGAACCTTGCCGGTGACGCGCCCAATCTCTGGAGAGTTTTTTGCAACGGAAAAGGAGAATGGATATGAGTATCCTTACTGATAAAGTTGGAATTAACGTGCTCCTCGAAGGCGTCGACGGCGCCGGCAAGTCCACAGTGGCAAATTTGCTTGTGGACAAATTCGCCGAGCATGGGTTCGAGGCCATCATCGTCAAAGCCCCTGATGAACGCTTCCGGGATCTCCTCTCCCGAAACAGCTTCTCACGTCCCGGCAAGGTGCTGCTCTACGCTGCCGACATGCTGGAGTCGTGCAAAAACATCGTCGTGCCTCATCTGCGGGAAGGAAAGGTCGTCATCCAGGACAGGTCCGTCCTGTCCACGTTCGTCTACCAGCGACTGATTGATCTGGAAGGTGGTGATGACTTGGAGTCCTCCGTGCTCAGAGAGATCCTCGACCGCGTCAACGATCTGATGATGCAGTCGGAGTCGGGGATCCGCGCCGCGGTGCTGGTCGCATTGCTGGATGTACCGGCGCGTGTGGCCATGAAGCGGTCGGCAGCACATGTGAAAGACGAGTACGAAGAGGCGGAGTTCGAAGAGTGGGCACGCAGGGTGCGTTGCTACCGTGCGCTGTCCGACACGGTCGACGGATTCAGGGTCGACGCCATGAGGCTTTCCGCGGACGAAGTCGCCGACAGCATCCTTGAAGAAGTCCTGCGACGCTATCACATGATGACGGCAAACAGTACCGGCAAGAACGACACCGACAATAACGATACCGGCAATAACGATACCAGCAAGAACGACACCGGCAATAACGACATCTGCCGACCTGAAGGAGACGCCTGATGGGCGACATCAACCTCAGATACAAGAAGACACACCCCGACGCGGCCATCCCTGTCTACGCCAAGCCTGGAGACAGCGGGGCCGACCTGTTCGCTGTCGACGACTACCTCATCCCGCCCCAGGGCACGGTCAAAGTCGAGACCGGCATCGCTTTCGAGATCCCGCAGGGATTCGAGATCCAGATCCGTCTCCGCTCCAGCGTGGCCATGCATACGACCCTGGTGATGCCCAATGCGCCGGCCACCATCGACAGTGGCTACCGCGGGCCTGTCGGCATCATCCTCTTCAATGCCGGGACAAAGTACGCCGTCATGGTGAAGAAGGGCGAGCGCATCGCCCAGGCGGTGCTCTGCCCTGTAGCGCACATGAATCTTATCGAGACAGATGCGCTTTCAAAAACCGAGCGCGGGGAGGGTGGTTATGGCCACACAGGACGCTTTTAAGAACGAGATGTCGGAGGAGAACCTTGTCGATGCCGGACTGGCCGCGATTTTCGGGTGGACGGACATCGAGCAGACGGACTTCGGGGCTGTGGTCGGAAAATCTCCGGAGACCTGCTGCACGGAGAACATACCGAGACCTTCGAAGAATATCGCTTCATTCAACACCCTGCTCAAACGGGCGGTCAAGGAACGCAAGCTGAATATCCGGCTTGCCTGGGATGACGGGTTCTTCGTCCAGGCGGATGACGGCGTCTATGTCGCCACGGATACGGAGCAGAGTCTGCTCAAGGCCGGGGCATCCGCTATCCACGCGGTCCTGTCCATGTATGACGACGTTCCGGCGGCACAAAATACGGAACATACAGAAAACGGGGAAGAATTGTGATCTACAAAGTGATCAAGCGGGACGGCACCGAAGTCCCCTTCGAAGCATCCAAGATCGAGGACGCCATATGCAAGGCGGCGGTCGCTTGCGGCCTCAATGACGAGGTATCACGGTCCGTGGCCAGGGATGTCACCTGCAAGGTCGAAGACCAGCTTGAACTGGTCCGTGCCGACAGGGCCGACATCGAATCCATCCAGGACCTTGTCGAATCCTCCCTTATCGAATCCGGCTACGGCGCCGTGGCCAAGGCGTACATCCTGTACCGGCAAAAGCGTACGGATGTGCGGGAAAGCAGGTCGCACATGATGAAGACCATGTTCGACCTTACCTTCCGGGACGCTGTCGAGAGCGACAACCAGCGCGAGAATGCCAATATCGATGCCGACAGCTCCATGGGGACCATGCTCAAGTACGGCAGCGAGATCGCCAAGGAATACTACCTGAAGGAGATCATCAATCCGAAATTCGCCCAGGCGCACCGGGAAGGCCGGATCCACATCCATGACCTGGACTTCTTCGCCCTGACGACGACCTGCACGCAGATCGACCTCGGCAAGCTCTTCGAAAAGGGCTTCCATACCGGGCACGGCTACATCCGCACGCCCAACAGCATCGGCTCGTACGCCTCGCTGGCGTGCATCGTGATCCAGGCCAATCAGTCAGACCAGCATGGCGGCCAGTCGATCCCCGCATTCGACTACTACATGGCACCGGGCGTAGCCAAGACCTTCCGGACGACGTTCCTGGAGTACGGGAAGCTGGAAGGCATCGTGACCACGGAGAACATTCGCGAGATCGAAGAGACCTTCAATGACCGTATCGCCCAGGGGGTGACGGTCCTCGACCGGACGACCCAGCTCGTCATCCGTTCGAAGGTGCTCGCGGGCGATGACGGCAAAGAGATGCGCTTCGTACGTGTCTGGCTCGCCGCCATGGAGAAGACCCGAAAGGCGACCTATCAGGCCATGGAGGCCCTCATCCACAACCTGAACACCATGAACTCCAGAGCCGGTGCCCAGGTGCCGTTCAGTTCCATCAACTACGGCACGGGGACATCGCCTGAACAGCGCATGGTGACGGAGGAATGCCTCCGGGCCCTGGATGCCGGACTGGGCAATGGGGAGACCTCCATCTTCCCCATCCATATATATAAGGTAAAGGACGGCGTGAACGCCAAGCTGGGAGACCCCAACTACGACCTCTTCCAGCTGGCCTGCCGGGTATCGGCAAAGCGCCTGTTCCCGAACTTCGAATTCCTGGACGCGCCCTTCAACCTGGAGTTCTACAAGGAGGGCGACCCCGACACGGAAGTGGCTACCATGGGTTGCGTTCATGGTGATTCCGTTGTGACATATCGTCTCAACGGCATGACCTATGTTGAGAGCATAGCTCGTCTGTACGACAGGATTGCGGACATCGTACCGGCACAACAGCGCGGCAAGTCCGAATACATGCCAACGTCGGAGATCGACCTCAAGATATGGGACTCCCACAGCAATGCTTTTGTGTGTGTCAAAACCGTCTTGCGGAACAGGGATGTCGATAACTGGCGTAAGGTAACGTATGCCAATGGGCGCATCCTTATCGCCACAGGAGATCATCCTTTACCTATTGACGGCCGTGGTCGCGTGTTCGTTGATGATATCAAGGCAGGCGACATCGCGCCTATTTCTACATATGTGCCTGTGCCAAATGCCGACGAAATTGACGAAGACCTTGCCTGGTTGCTTGGTGTGATCGTCTGTGATGGATGCCTTCTTAGTGGAACGCCATCAGTCACACTTGGTATGGATGAGTATGATGTGACATCAAAAGTTCTCGATGTGGCAAAAAAGCTTCCAGGATCAGAAAACAGAAAAATAAAGACACACACAAGGGGTGAAAAAGGAAACTACTACGAAGTTATGCTTGGTGCTTCTGAGTGCGAAAGCTGCCTTTGCTCATTGTTTGAAGGTGCTGAAAAGAATAAGAGGCATATTCCTCAGTCTATATTCAACTGCAAAAGAGAGCAGCGTATTGCATTCTTGGCAGGTATGATAGATGCTGACGGATATATCAACAAGCATATTAATAGTCGCGGTACTGGACTAAGGATACAAATAGGCAGTGTGAACCGTGAGCTTGCTGTGCAGCAGGCTATGCTCGCACAAAGTATTGGTCTGCAGGCGAAGATATATGAAACACGTTATAATAAAGATAACCACAAAACAACATTTCGGGTTGAGTTTGCTGCTTCATCCGAGATTATCAATGCGCTTGCTTGTGGTAAAAAGAAAAAAGCTGCTGAAGCAGCTGCTGCCTACCCACTGTGTCCTACCGTCCCAACACTCAGCAGGATCATGAACATCGAGAGTATCGACATCGACGCCCTGAGCTATGATGTCGAAACCGAGAGCGACTACTTTGACGTGAACGGTGTCGTCAGCCACAACTGTCGTACACGCGTTATGGCCAATATCAACGGGCCTTCGACCACGTCCGGTCGAGGGAATCTGAGCTTCACGACCATCAACCTGCCGCGTCTGGCCATCGAGGCCAGTAACGAAGCCAACCCTGGAAATGGGGACGGCGCGACGGCGGGGGCTGTCTACGCCCTGTTCATGCACAAGCTGGATGAAACGCTCGACCTCGTCATCGGCCAGCTCCTGGAGCGCTTCGAGATCCAGGCTGAACGGCATGTGTACAATTATCCCTTCCTCATGGGGCAGGGCGTCTGGATGGATTCGGACAAACTGAAAAGAGAGGACACCGTGCGCGATGTCATCAAGCACGGGACCCTGGGGATCGGCTTTATCGGCCTTGCCGAAGCCATGAAAGCCATCTTCGGCAGGAACCATGCGGAGTCGAAAGAGGTTTGGGATCACGCCTACAAGGTGGTGGAACGCATCCGCAATCTTTCTGACCAGGCGACGAAAGCGTATCATCTCAACTTCTCGGTGATCGCCACGCCGGCTGAAGGACTCTCCGGGCGTTTCGTCCGCATCGACAGAAAGGAATTCGGTGAGATCGAGGGCGTGACAGACCGCCCCTACTACACGAACTCCTTCCATGTACCGGTGTATGAGCAGGTGGGCGTGTTCCGAAAGATCGACCTTGAGGCGCCGTTCCACGCACTCTGCAATGGAGGACACATCACCTATGTGGAACTTGACGGAGATGTCTCGAAGAACCCCGAAGCCTTTGAAGAGATCATCACCTACATGCGTCATGCGGGCATCGGTTATGGCAGCATCAATCATGCTGTGGATTATGATCCTGTGTGCGGGTACACTGGCATCATTAATGATGTCTGCCCTCGTTGCGGACGACGTGAAGGAGAAGGTATCGAACTGAGTCGCCTGGAAGAACTTCGCCGCCAGAACGGCGGAAAGTAGATCCCAAGGAGGCCGTTATGCCGGATAAAGGAAATGTGCCCGGCAAAGAACATGTACCGGGCGCGAATATGGCAAGTGGCAGAAAAACAGATGGTGCTGTTGTGGGCACAGGCGTGGGATTCAACAGGATCCGGCGCATCACAGGTTACCTGGTCGGTGACGTCAAGGCACGCTTCAATGATGCGAAACGGGCTGAAGAGCACGACCGCGTAAAACACGGAAGCCTGTAGCATACCGGGGCAGGGGGCACTCCCCTGCCCCGTTCTGTTTGAAGGAGGATGATAACAATGTCAGGTCTCAGGATAGCAGGTATCGTTTATGACTCCATCGTCGACGGGCCGGGCTTGAGGACAACTGTCTTTCTTCAGGGATGTGGCAGGAACTGCAAAGGGTGTCATAATCCGCAGACACATGACTATTCTGGCGGAGAGCTGATGTCTCTTGAAGAAACATTCAGTAAAATAACTGCCACTGTGTGTAAAAATGTTACATTCAGTGGTGGGGAACCTTTTGATCAGGCAGATGAGCTTATCAATCTTGCTATCCTGCTTACTGTTCACGACTACCATATTATGGCCTATACAGGTTATACATTTGAAGAAATAGTAAACGACTATGATAAGCTCGCTCTGCTTCAGTACATCGACATACTTGTCGATGGCCCATTCATAGAGGAACAAAAAACAACATCGGCTTGTTATAAGGGGTCGAGTAACCAGCGTGTGATAGATGTATCCGAATCTCTCGCACAAGGTGCTGTCGTTCTGTCTCCATGCGACAGCTAAACAGGCCCAAACAAAACCAAATGGAGAGGTTATGGCCTTATACAAAGACCCTTCCGAGCAGGCCATACACTGTCCGGACAGAGGGTATCAAAAGCCGCTGCTGGGATGCCTGGCATGTAAAAAATTCCCTTGTGCGGCCATGAACGACGAAAGGATGACCGTCCTTGAACGGTCTCCTTTCGTACAGACGGAATTCAACGGATTCTTAACGAGGAGGAAGAAGGTGCTCCTGTTCCATATGACGGATGGTTCCTACAAAGAAGCCCCAAGGGGCTTCGATGTGGACAAACCTGATCTCGGCATGCTTGAGGATGTCGAGGAAGTCCTGGTGGTTGGAAAGGTCCTGGTAAAACAGATCCGTCTCGTTCCCAGGCCGAAGGAGGAACGGGCACAGATCAGGACGGCGATGTCCGAAGGTCTTGCCGCACAACAAAAACCGGGCATTGAGCCCAAAAAGCAGGCAATGAAAAATCAAAGGAAACGAAAAGTGGCGTAATACGCTGATAATAATTGATAACCATAGATAGCACAGCGCGAGCGGCCGGGTATGTGAATGCCCGGCCGCTCCTTTTTTCTCTCAGATACTGAACGAGCCCAAAAATCAGGGCAAGTTTAAGTATCGAACATTTTAACCGGAGGTATCTTCAAATGCAAAGCGAACAGACGCAAAGCGAACAGACCAGGCTGTCCATCGACTCCGAAACCATCAAGGAGATCGTCGACATGTTCATGACGGTCAGGCAGTTCATCCCCCTGATCGAACCTGTGGCTGCTTCTGTCCTCACCACATATCGGGACATCAAGGGAGGCGAACATACCAACGAGCTCCTGACGGAATGGAAAGACGATTTCCTCGGATTCTGCTGCCGGATGAACGAGATCTGCATACAGCAGGACATCAAGGCCATCAACGCCTACAAGGCCGCCGGCATTTCGGAGGACAATGCCGTTGCCCTGCGCTGCGCGCGCGCCGCCCGCAAGATCCCGGAAATCAAGATCAACGCGAAAGCCCAGTAGGCGGCGAATGCCATACACAGGCACGTCAACAGTTACGTCCATAGCACTGAAAGCCGGCATCACTGCCGGCTTTTTTCGCACAAGGAGCAACAAAGGAGCAACACATGTCCCTGACAGTACAAGACACGAAACAAGACAGGCAACTTACCGATATGGACCTTCTGGAGTTCGAACGCGGCGTCGGGTTCGAGGCTCCCGACTTCATCATTGCCGCGGCACAGAAAGACAACGCTGACGACATCCGCCTTACCGACAGCCAGCAGGTGATCCACGATGCGCTTGTGGATTTTGCCCTGTACCCGGGGGACAGATGGTACATCGCCATGTCCGGATATGCCGGCACCGGCAAGACGACGGTCATCAGCAAAGCCGCGCAACGCATCCTGGACGAGGATCCCGAAAAGCGCATCCTGTTCTGCGCGCCTACAGGAAAGGCGGCGCAGGTGATGAAGTCCAAGCTTACCTTCCTCCGGCACGGCTGCACGGTGGGGACCATCCACTCCGCGATCTATACCCTCGATACCACAAAGAAGAACGGCCCCCGTGAAGAGCTGGTCTTCAAAAAGAAGTCACAAAAGGTACTCCCCTACGACCTGATCATCGTGGATGAAGCTTCGATGCTTACGGAGAAGGTCTTCAACGACCTGCTCTCCTACAGCATCCCCGTCATCTTCGTCGGCGATCCCGGCCAGCTCCCACCGGTGGAGGGAAAGCCTGTCGACATCCTGCACACGACGCCCTTCGTGCTGACGGAGGTCATGCGGCAGGCCCTGGAGAACCCCATCGTGCAATGGGCCACGGACGTACGCGGTGGCGGGGCACTGCCGTGGACGCCGGTCCCCTGGTCAGAGGATGAGAAGTGCATCCGCATCAGGATGTCGTCCGCGGCAGGGCGGGGAATGCTCAGGGGATTCGCTGATGACGCCGTATCTGGCAAGGCGGCCATCCTCTGCTGCAAGAACAGCCTGCGGGTGAAACTCAACGGGCTTGTCCGCGCGGCCGCCGGCTTCTCCGGCAAACTTCCCATGGTTGGAGAGAGGCTCATGTGCCTGCGGAACATGAAGGGCTTCGGTCTTTATAACGGAAACACCTACACCGTTTCCCGTATCGAGGAGTGTGCCAACGACGCCTGCTACAAGGTCTGGCTCGATGACCGGGAATACCCCGTCATCGCCTGGGCCGGGTGCCTGAATTGCGCCGACGGCATGGAAATGGGCCGGCGTCTCAAGATAGACAGCGCGGACATCCGCGTTTGCCTGTTCGAGGAGACATGCACACAGGAAGAAGCCGCCATGTTCGACTTCGGCTATGCGTCCACCGTCCACAAGGCCCAGGGCAGCGAATGGGACAGTGTCCTGTTCTACGACGACCATTCGCTCAAGATGTCGGAAGCCGAGTACAGACGCTGGCTCTATACGGGCATCACCCGGGCGAAGAATGAACTCTGCATCCTTGCGTAGGACATCATTTCGCAGGAGGTATCACATATATGGAAAAGAGCTATGTAACTCTTGAGCAGCATGTCTGCCCCGTCTGCCTGAAAACGTTTGATACGGGAAATCTGCTGCTTGATGACAAACTTCGTGATGTGTTTAAGAAATATACCGTTACCGGTTACGGGCTGTGTGAAGAGCACAAGAAGGTAGTCGAAGACGGCTATGTGATTCTTGTCGAGGTGAGGAAACGTCCCCAAAAAGGACAGGACCCGTACAGAACGGGGAATGCGGCCTATCTCAAACGGCATGTCGCGAAAGACATCTTTCCGGACATGGATGTACAGGACGTCGCTTTTGTCGAAATTGGTGTACTGGACAAGCTTCGTGAAATGCTCGTCGTTCAGGATGACGAGCATGGTGAAGATAATACTGACGCAGATATTCACGAAGAATGACAACGTAAAGACGACCAGAGGAGATAAAACAAACTAACTGAAAACACATTTGGGCGTGTAATGGCTGATTACTATACTGAATTAAGCGTCGAGATCTTCCAGAAGGATGTTGACTTTCCTCTTGATGATCTCTACGCAATCCTGACGGCTATGGATGAAAATGACTTCAACAAGTTGCCAGAAGTCTACAAAAATACCTTCCCCGAAAACTTCGACAATGACGATTACTTTGAGGGAATGCTGGGAATCAAGGTCATCAATAATCCTGACTCCTTGTGGTTATACAGCGACGGAAGTCCGAATATCGAACTGATCGTGAACGCGGTCCAGGCGGTTATGCGAGAGCATAAATCAAAGTGCTCTGTAGGATTTGAATGGGGATATACCTGCAGCAAGCCGCGTACTGACGGCTTCGGAGGCGGAGCCGTATTCATCACGAGGGATTCCCAGGACTGGCTGTCGACGCAAGGCTGGCTCGCCGGAAAGCGGCAAGACTTCCCAAAGACAAAAGACCATGGTGAAAAATAATGCGAAAATATTGCCCGCCATACGGTGGGCAATATTTTTTCCGCAAACGCTGAACAACCGGGAAAATTCCGGCAATATGGAAGTATCCGCGTCCGCGTCCGTGACGGTCCTGTGAAAAGCCGCCTCGTTGTGTAGGTTTCAGGTGTGCAGCCCAGTATCAGGAAAAGGCAAAACGGCGCCAAAAAGGTTAAGGCCGGGCGGATATGCGCCCGGCCAACCACGCCGGTGTGGCTCAATTGGCAGAGCAGCGGATTTGTAATCCGAAGGTTCGGGGTTCGAGTCCCCGCACCGGCCCCACGGAAGGGTGGCAGAGCGGTTGAATGCAGCGGTCTTGAAAATCGCCGGCGGTGTGATGCCGCCCGTGGGTTCGAATCCCACCCCTTCCGCCAAGACAACACATCAGGACCGAGGCGTAGCACAGGGGGTAGTGCACATGACTTTGATTCATGCGGTCGCAGGTTCAACTCCTGCCACCTCGGCCATTACGTATATATCATCTGGGCGTAGCACAGTTTGGTAGTGCGCCTGCTTTGGGAGCAGGAAATCGTCGGTTCAAATCAGGCCGCCCAGACCATCTCCCGGGGCCATAGTTCAATTTGGGAGAACGCTGCCCTTGCACGGCAGAAGTACGGGTTCGAGTCCCGTTGGCTCCACCACCCGCTGGACCAACCAGCGAATTCATTTCCAAAGTCACATGGATAACCAGGAGGAGAGTATGTCTTTAAAAGCAATGGTATCTCAGCCTATGGCTGGAAAGTCTGAAGAAGAAATACTCGCTACACGGGACAAGGCCGTCGCTGCCCTTAAAGCCGCGGGCTACGAAGTTGTTGATACATACTTCGATGATGAATGGTACGCCCGGCAGAGTATGCAGGAACGTGGGGTAGAAAATATTCCCCTCTATTTTCTTGCAAAGTCATTTGAGAGCATGGCTGGGTGCCATACTGTCTATTTCTGCAAAGGATGGGAAGATACTCGCGGATGCCGAGCCGAACACAGGATAGCAAAAGAGTACGGCATCAAGATCATTTACGAAGAGCAGCCTGAAGCAGAATTTTCTGAAGCGGAGCACACTCTTCATGATGAAAAACGATATGCCACTGCCTACTGGACTGCTGAAGACCTCATGAGTGATGCAGCAGAAGGTATTATTGGGACGAAACTCAGTCGTGAGGAGGCAGAGGCCCTTCTTGAAGATTTTGAGGAAATTCTCCAATCACGCATGATCGAAGCTGGGTGGGATATTATTGATTTTGCTGTCAATCATGATGAGCAATATTAATATGATAGAAAATATATTTGGCTGACCTAGATTCATATTATCCAAATGTGAATACGCATTCGATTCTGTCCTGTCGAAGTTAGAAACAAAGGTTGATAATGAGACAGGCAGGACATGGATGATATTTCTTCTCATCATTGAATTTATGGCATGCATCTTGTGTACTGTAGTGACCGTATGTCAGACTATCGCAAGAGTAGGCAGATTCGATGTAAATATATTTGTCGCCATTTGATGTACGGTAATGACGGTCATGCTATACAACATAATTTTGACCTTTTGCGAAAGTGAGGCGTTGAGGAAAGAAGGAGATTGGCGAGAAGGAGCCAGCTGGCGAGAAAAAGAATCCTGCAACAAGTGATATCAAACTAGAGGTATATCATGCCTAAATACATGGTATCAGTAGAGCCAATAGCGATACTGTCTATGAGAGAGTACATCATCGAAGCGGACAATGAATGGATGGCTAAGGACTTCGCTGCAGAAAGGTATATGCAGGAAGCTGGAGGCCATCTTGAGTTCGACTTTGATGTGGAAAAACTTGAGGATGATTGTTGATGAGAACCTACATACTGTATCCAGCAGAGTTCGATGTCGATGCTAATTCGAGCCTGGGAAAGAAATATAGTATGCGTATTGAGGCTGCTGGAAAGATTTTGGAAGCACTTGGACATCAAACAATCGTCAGAAAACTTGTCAATAATTCAGAGCAGATGCGGAGCTATTCTGCAAGGATGAAATATTTAGGAGAATGCATAAATGAGATGTCACAATGTGATGCCGTGATCATGCTGCGTGGATTTGAAGCAGGAACACCCCCATGGTGGGACACGATACGCCGTATACCTGAAACTTTCCACCTGAAAAAATTTGAATCTGAAAGAGAGATTCTAGACTTCCTGAACATTTAAGTGAACGGAATAATCTATGTACATTCAGAAACACCAATGGGTGGACTATTTTCCATCTACTGTGTCAGCACAAAAATTCTTTGAATCCATATGCACCCCATACGGATTCTTAGGAACTACTGAACTTCCAGGCCTGCTTGCCTTTCGAACAACTTTTCGTGAGGCCTTGCTGGACTGGATGAAGGTAGACGGCTCTGAAGACGCCAAGAGGTGGCTGATCGTTTTAGACGATGCAAATACTGATGCCAAGAAAACAACTTCATAGGTCGAATATGCGCACAACAAAAACATATATCTTGCAATGCAAAGAATGTGGTACAGACTTTTCTCCGCGTGCACATAATCAGCTCTTTTGTTGCAAGAGGTGCGCGTGGCGTAACCGCAGACGTCTGGAAAGAAAAAAAGAGCAAAGCATGCGACCAGAAATCAAATGCCTGGTCTGCGGAAGTGTCATACCGCCAGGAAGCCGAAGAAGATACTTCTGTTCCCCAGAGTGCGCCAAAAAGCAGCGGCAGGAGTACATGAAAAGTAGAAGGCGACGTTAGTAGACGTCGCCTTTTTTGTGCGGTTTTCGCGGGGGATCTTCGTGATCCCCCTTATTTTTCGCGGTGCGTTGCTCAATATGTATGAAGCGCATCCAGATAAGAAGGAGCCTTAGGATGACCTTAGATGAAATAGCCAATCTCGCGCTGGTTGCTGATAAATGCCAAAAAGATGGGTCACCGATCGCCCTTGAAGCAGAAAAAGCAATAAGGCGCCTCGTAAGCGGTATTCGTGACTCAAGGAATAAGGGTATCGCACTCAAAAGAGAATATAGCAAGATAAAAAGGTCCTATGACAACTTGTATAATGTATTCATGGATAACAGGGTGCGAATTTTATCCGCAGACGGATCAATGTATTGCCCAAACATAGAAGGGTTCAGTTCATGCTCTGAAGAAGGAACATGCTTGGGGAAATATAAAGATTGTAGTGAGTGTCACAAAGAAGCTGCTGCGTATATTCTTCATACGTTAAAAATAATACACAGGTAATGACAAATTATCATGGAGGAGCTATGTACGATAGTGATTTCTTACATGAAAAGTTTCCTAGACCAACAAATGATGAAGAACTTCTGGAGCGCGAAGGGGATGTATATGACTTTTTTAGAGAAAGATTCCCAAGAAAGCTTGATACTATCGATAAGCACATGGATGCACTTGCAAAACATTTGCGCGAAATACAAAAGGTTTTTCCTGATGCAAAATATGTAATCGATCAACGTGGGTATGTCTCTCTGATTCTTGGTGCTCTTTGCACAGAGGATGACCCAGTCCCAAATACATGTCTTCGGGTGTACGACAACCTTAGACTGCGGATAGCACTTTATGTCGTGTAGGAGAAATCATGAACATCATAGGAAATAGTTCTAGTTTTACTCGTTTCAAGGTCATTGACCAAGTCCCTTTGGAATTCTGGGGGCAAATCTCTGACAAGCTGCGCCAGTTTGCTTTCAGGGATATTGATGATCTGCCTGAAATGAGGACGTATGGATGGGTATGTTTTGAGGACATGCTGGACTCCGAATGGCGGACAGCCCCACCGCAGAAAGGTGAGTATCTCGTTTTCTCACTGCGCGTAGATACCAGGCGCATACCACCAGCTATTATCAAGAAGCACGTTGAGCTGGCCATCAGAGCCGAAAGAGAGCGCGTGCACGAGCAAGGCGGTAGGTTTATTTCTCGCGAGCGTAAAAGAGAGCTCAAAGAGCAGGTCATCCTGCGTTTACGGCAGCGTTTCCTGCCGGCGCCGGCAAAGCTTGATGTCGTGTGGAATCCGGAGAAAAACGAGATCTGGTTCGCCTCAACACAGAGGAAGATGATCGATTTGTTCATGGACATATTCCTCAATTCGTTTGAGCTACACCTCGAGCAACTTACCCCATACAGTCTTGCGGAGTCACTGCTAGAAGCTGATCTTATGGATCAACTCGACAGTATCGAAGCCTCCGAATTTACCACTATTTCCTGAACTGGAGAAAGATATGAGTGCCGTTTGTTTGGACTCGAAAGATACGATTCTTGGCCAGGAATTTCTCACTTGGCTGTGGTTCCAGAGCGATACAGCACCTGGCGCATTTGTAGATAAGGACGGGCATCCATTCTCCGTGTCCATGGAACAGCGGATCGTTATCCAGGGTGGCGAAGGTGATGCAAAAGAGACGGCTACGGTCGCCGGAACGCTCTCCCCTCTTCGTGAAGCCCGTTTTGGGCTTGGCACAGGGAAGAAGGTCAAACGTGCTTTGATAAGAATCGAGCAAGACGAACTCGCCTTCCAGTTAACAATAGGTGCTGAAGACTTTTCCTTGGGTGGATTCAAGACTCCAAAAGTTGAAAAACCATCTGAAGGTGATGACCCGGATGCCACCATTCTGGAGAAATTTTACCTGATGGAAGTGTGCCTCAACCTGTTGGACTGTCTGTATGATCAGTTTCTGAAACTCAGGATATCAGAAGAGTGGCAAGAGACGGTTCAGGATATCGTGGATTGGGTACAGCGTGGGGAATAGCTAGGGGGCAGAATATGGCATCTCGGTATGACTCATGTTGTTACGCGATGAGGGACACAGATTGGGTGGAGGCTATTCAATGGCATAGGAACTCAAAAGAATCCTTCAATAAGATACAGGATTTCCTTGGTGGCGGATTCAGCATGCACGTAGATGAAGATGGATGACTTTTCATAACGAAACGCCATGAAGGTACAGTAATCGAAAAGACGGTATGCCATCATGTACCGCCAGAGTGGATCATTCTCAAAACAAGGGGAAATCATCTTATTGTGTGCACTGTAGAGGCACTTGAGGACGCTTTTTATGCGACTGGCTGCTAGTTAGCAGTAAACAATGGCGGCTTCTTGCTAAGGTAGAAGAGGAGCTTTATGAATATATATGCTGTGTTACAAGATGCGAGAAATGGAATTTACCCTGTGCTGGTGAATGTACCTGCTGGAGATGTAAACGAGAAGACTACTATTCATGCTACCTATCCGTTTGGGTGGGAGGAGTACGCAGGAGTAAATAAATTTGGGCGTTTCATCCCCATAGAAAACAATGATACTGTGCATAGCCTCGTGATTGAAATCCTTCTGTTACGTGATGTATTGAAGAAAGTATTGAACGCAACAGACAAAACACTAAGTTGCTGCGCATATGACTCTGGCAGGATTCCATTTGATATAGAAAGTCTATATGATAGCGACTCAATCAGTATCATATCAGATGGCAGGATCAAAAAAATTTTGAAATCATAAATATCTGTCGTTCCACATGGAGCGAAGAGGGAAATATTTTCGCCAGTAATGGTGGCGAAAAATAAGGGGGCGTTTTTGCGCCCCCTTATTTTTTGTGCGCCAGACGGCAATATCCACAAGAGAACAACACCGAAGCAGGAGGTATGCATCTGTGTTGGAGACAAAGAGATGTGAATGTAGCGGGACGCCGACCAAAAATCTGGAACTGATCCTGAAGGATGCCGGTGTGGTGCGCTGCAAAAAATGCGGCCGTATCTGGACCGAGAAGGACAGGAACCTGGTCGACGACCTGCCCTGCGACCTTGGCCCTGTCGTTTTTCCGACGGACGCTGAACAGCATACACGGGCCACCATGACACTGACCATGTTCGATGCCCTCATCAGGCGTTTTCGCGAGGAGCTGGAAGCAAGCGACGCCGACGCGGCCATCATGGAGCATCTGAAAAAGATGGATGACACCGTGACGGCCCTGGCGGACTCCATCAGAAAGAAGCACCTGTCGGTTCGCGCGAAGAAGGCATTCGATGGGTTCGTGGACATTGCCGGCAGCCTGTATACGCTCCCGGAGAATGGCTACGACAGGCTGAAGAGCTGGGTGGCTTTGTTCTGCATGGCCGACACCATGCTCTGCGGTGTGCTCGCGCGCTGTCCGAGATATGCGAAGCAGCGTACCTGGCGGGATTTGTACGCCCTGTCTGACATATGGGTCGATTCGTGGCTGGAGAGCTGCCCAGGACAGGATGAAGAAGGAGAGAAGATGTATGAATACGTTTGGGAAAGAATTCCGGAACTTCGCGCTTAAGTTCGGCAAGTTCACGATCTGGAACAGAATCGCCATCTACCTGGAATTGTATAACTACAGTTATTCGGAATTCGCGGACAAGGTCATCAACGGAATCATTGCCGGCGGCGAGATCGTGCCGGAGAAAAGTGACAAGTACCAGCTGTGCGTCAGGTACAGAGGCTCCGAATACTACGTATGGATCGAGAACCTCTGGTACGCGGCCCTCTGCTCTGTGAAAAAAGGTGAGACACAGACGGAGGTGTACGCCCAGGCACGTCCGTCACGGAAAACCATCGTGGCCTTTTTCAACTGGCTCGATGCCTGGATCCAGAAGAACATGGATGGTATCATCAGGGACGAGCTGAAAAGTCGAAAATACGCCATTGAGGATTTCATCGAAAATGACATACTCTGAGTTTGTAGAGCGCACTATCAGTGTCCTTGAACAGATTGACCAGTTGGCAGATATTGCGGAAAGAAGTAGCAATAACAGCAAAAAGATGGAGACAGCTTGCATGTGGCTGAACATGGCGGCAAGGCATGTTTCCAAATGCATTGAAGACCTTGAAAACTAAAATATATCGAGGAAGTCCATGAGATCGTTTAATCCTGGGGACATTGTATGTCATTTCAAACGACATATGGTCGATAATCCAGTCACGGAGTATCTCTACCAGATCGTCGGCATCGCCACACATAGCGAAACGCGTGAACAGTTGATGGTCTACAAGGCACTATACGGTGAAAAAGGCCTGTATGTTCGTCCGCTAGCCATGTTTCTGTCTGAAGTTGACACTGAAAAATACCCGGAAGCTAAGCAAAAATATCGCTTTGAGCTTTTCAAGGAATAAGCGGAGTGTCTATGGCAAAGAACCTCATCCTTTTTGATTTCAACAACCTGGCCCATCGCTGTATACACCAGCGTGGACTTGGCTGCGGAGCCGACCAGAGATCATGGGACCTGCTGGCCTACATGATCTTCACCATCATGTACGACTTCGTCATCCAGTGCACAGAGCAGTTTGAGCCGGGCGACACCGTGGATGTCGTCCTGGCGCTGGACAGCAAGGACGGCTACTGGCGCCGGGACCTCTACCCGCCCTACAAAGCCGACCGCGCTGAAAAGCGCGCGGCCGACGGCATCGACTGGCCACGTGCCTATGCGGAATTCGACAGGCTCACGGACGCGGTGGGCGGCTTCACTCCGTGGAAAGTGGTCCGCGCCTCCAAATGCGAAGCTGACGATGTCATCTACACCCTGAGCCAGCTCCATCAGACTGAGCACCCGGACAGTGTCGTCATCATCCACAGCGGCGACTCGGACTACCTGCAGCTGGTCTCCGACAGTGTGCTGCTCTATTCTCCCATGCAAAAGGAGTTCGTTGACTTCCCGCACATCTGCTCGCTGTCAGGCGGCAAGGTGCTGTGCGAGTCGGCTGCGGAGTATCTGGAATACGCCGTCATCACCGGCCAGGGTGGCAAGGACAATGTCTACAACATCAAAACGCCGACGGACTGGGACACGTCCGCAGGCAAACGCAAGCCTGGTTGTGGTGTGGCCGCGGCCCGAAAAATGATGGCTTCCATGGAAGGGTTGGAAGCCTGTCTCAGGAACAATGGCTTGTGGGAGAACTACGAGCGCAACAGGCAGCTAATCGATATGCGTGAACTTCCCTCCAGGTACATGCGGGACATCAGCGATGCCTACCGGGGCATGAAGGCCGGACAGTGTGATATGGACGGCCTGCTGTCCGTGTATGTCTGGCCTTCCGTGCTCATCGAGAAGGAGTCCTACGCGGCAACGCTCGACTTCCTGGCATTCGGTGAGTCTGGGGAGGACGCCGGAAAGCCGGAGAACGCCGGAATATCGGCGGTGCACGGTGAACTGTCTGACGATCCTGCGTTCTTCCTGTAGGCTGGCCGCACTCCTCCTCCGACTTTGGGTGGGGGAGGAGTGCGCAAAAATATTTAAGTTCAAAAAAATCAGAAAAATTGTATTTTTTCGAACTTAACTTTCATGGGCTCTTGGGCTAAAAAGGAAAAAAGGACGGAGTTCGTGAAAAGAAAAGTCTAAACGCTGCTTTTGAATTGGAAAAAGAGGCTTTACGGCGCGCTGGGTAAAAAGTGGAATCAATGTGCGCTCGCGCAGTCTGAATGTCTTCAGCCGGAAGTATGCGCCGACATATAACACACGATTTTCTCTGAAGAATTTTGGGCAGGTCGATAATCTTCGTTCCGTACCGTTGTACGCGGCTTTTTGCATATAGCGTCTTTTGCAAGATTTCGGCTTATGGCAAAACAGCGTACCATCTGTCTGACTGCCTCACCGACCTCGCTCCGCATTGCTTTTTTAGCCTGTTGCCGCTAGTGTCGGCGCATGAGTAATCAAAACAGGTCCCTGGAACTCACCGCCGAAGAACGGAAGTACATCATGGAGCACAACCCGGCCATGCTGGACGGCATCCTGGCCGGGAATGCCGTCGGCCTGGCATACCTGGTGCGTATCAGGGGTATACTCTATGGTAATAGTGGTGATCAGTCGGGGAAGAACGACGCGACGCCGGCAACGTCCGCCAAAACGAAGAATGCCAAAAAGCAGTGGTTCGGCTACCCTACGGACATCACCCGGGTTTCTCCCTTCTTTCCGCTCAACCGGCAGGAAATGGGGAAAAACAGGCGTTATTTCGAAGACGTCAAGATCGTCGACAACTCGTGGGGCAGCATCCATTACACAGGGCCGCAGCTGAGCATCGTCGATGAGGACGTCTTCGTGGCGCTCATGGTGCTCATCAGCGGCAACCACAAGCATATCCATGTCGTGGACGACAAGACGACATTCGAGTTCAAGGGAAGCGCGTCCGACCTGCTTCGCACCATGTATCCAAGTGACCGTCGCCCTTCCAAGAGCGACTACACGCGGCTCATCGACTCCCTCAACCGCATGATGGCAGCCGTCATCAAACTGAGTGTCGTCAGTCAGGTCGACAGTGACGGCAAACCGATGAAGCAGGTCTTCCTGCGTCACATGCTCGAATACGCCAACTGGGACGAAGTGACCAAACAGCTCGAGGTGCGGGTGAGCCCCTTCTTTTACCTGGCCTACACCCAGGGCAACGTGACCTACCTGGACTCCCTGAGCCGCTACGACCTGAGCGGTTCGATTTCGAAAGCCATGTACCGCTTCATCCAGAGCCATAGGGAAAAATACTCAGGCGGATATATGGTACTGGCCGCGGCCCTGAACATGAACCTCACACAGCCAAGGAAAGAGATCCGCCGCAAACTGCGTGATGGCGTCACCGAACTCGTCAAAAAAGGCATTTTGACGGAGGAAAGCGGATTTTCGGAGCATGACACCGACATCATCATCCTTGAAAAGGCGAAGCAAAGAGCTGTGAAGGGCTCTGCTAAAGAGGCTCCACGGCAGCTTAAACTGGCGTAGCCAAGCTTCGTGTTGTGGGCCACCTGACAGGCAAGGCGGGACGAAATGTCCCGCCTTTTTTCGTTCGTGCTATGGGTCACCGCATTTCGTTTTTTGGACCACCATCAAAACCAAAGTTTCGTGTTATGGGCCACCTTTTTTACGCACGATCATCGAAAACATCGTGCGCCGGCTCTGTATCCTGAACGTGTTATGGACCACCAGGTCTGCAAAACTGGCTACCGCCCCCTCGTGTTATGGACCACCACAGTCAGAGAGCGAAAACAGGCAAAATTTCGTGCCATGAGCCACCATCTTCGTGTTTTTGGCCACCGTTATTTCGTACTATGGGCCACCCAAAGTAATGCCAGCTATCGGACATCATTGACGATACCGACTGGTATGCCAAACAGGACAGCTTCCTGACAGCTCGTGTTATGAGCCACCCCGGCATTTTTTGTCGTGTTATGGATCACCACTTTCGTTTTATGGATCACCCTGTACGTGTTATGGGCCACCGCCATACGTGTTATGAGCCACCAAACTGCCCATGATTTCGTGTTTTGAGCCACCGTTTTACGTGTTATGGGCCACCAGTGTTCAAGAAACATATGGAAATAATTGAAGAATTTCCAACTATATAGTCATTGATAGTCTAAGAAAAAAAGTACCCTGACCGTAAGATCAGGGTACTATCCAAAGGCCGAAACTTCGGCTACAGGGGAGAAAAAGGCAGGCCGTGAGGAAAGGACTTCCGACCACGACGGCCATTGTTCCAGACACGCGGCGCCGTGACGCATAGCGCAGGACGCGTAGAGCAGACCGTCACGCGAAGCCGTTCTGTGAAAGAACCGTCAACCGATGTCCACGTAGTCCGTCATTTTGAGTTTCCCGGCATAGTAGGCTTTCCATGCGGTATCCACATCGGGAAAACGGTGTACCTTGGCATTCCCCTGTGGCTTCCCGACATTCTCCGTGACTTTGTACAGGCCGATGATGGGCTCGCGTGTTGGAGCCTGCAGCAGGTCACCGGCTTTTTTATCCGTGAACAGCTGCCTGGAAGGGAACATCCTCTTCGCTTCCTCGATGGCTTCGTCGGAAACAGGCAGATGGATCTGCATGGCGTCGCCGTCGTAGTCGGCGTTGAGGCCTTTTTCCCAGATGGAGTTCACACGCAGGTTCTTCCCTGAACGCAGCAGGGGTTTGGCGGCCATGATGCCGTGCCGCCAGAGCGTCGGGGCGCGGTTCACGATGACGGGACGCTTGTCCATGTCCTCCTTGAGGGCCTTGACGGCCGCCGGGCTTTTCTCTTCGATGGCCTCCCTGGCCTGCAGAGGGGTATAGCCGATCTGGGCGAGCCTGCGCATGACGAACGGGCTGTACATGCGCCAGGCGGTCTCTTCCGGCAGGCCGATCTCGTCAAGGCCGAGTGTCGTATCCGGGGAGATGGTGGCACGACCGGTAAGGTTCATTTTCCCGTAAATGACCTTGTGCTGGAAGTAGCCTCCCTTGGGAGTATCCCCGGCGATAAAGTCCAGGGCCCCCTTCACGCTGCGGCCACGAAGCTGCGGATCGCCAGGCGCGACAAGACCTGCCAATTCACGCATGCGAGTGTTGAGGGCAGTGCGATTTTCCTCGATATCCTTCTGCCCGAAGGCGCCGGAAGCCTTCATGCTCCGGAAGCTGTTGTTCTGCAGGATGAGATCACGGTACAGGAAATCCGCGTCATTGGTCATCATATCGCCTGTGGCCCCCACAGTGATCGGGCGCATGACAGGTGGCGTCACCGGGACAACGCTCATGATGTAGGCGTCGCCGGGCTTCATGTCCATGTCTCTGAGGGCACGCAGGTATTTGACCCGCTTTACGGCCTTGTCCAAGTCCGCCTTGCCGAGTTTACCTTCATAGACGGCATCTTCAGACTCCTTGAGCTCCTTCGTGACGTCGATCCTGTTCAGGGCGTCACGTATGGCCGTCCCACCCTGTTTGACAATCATTTCCTGAAGATCGTTCCGCCCCATGCGCAGCAAGGATCGGACGGCATCCGTGAAGACAGGGTTCACGACCGGCTCGACGAGCTTGATATGTGCCCAGCGCGTCCCCTGGATACCGCCGGTGATGGTCGGGTCGAACAGGCCTCCGGCTTCCGGGCGCAACGCTTTGGCACTCAGCATGAGGCCATTCCGCAGCTCTCCGGAGCTGAGCTTCAATACGTCCTTGTCCGTCAGGGGAGCTGCCACGAGCTCGTTGTCCTTGCGCGTCACGTTGATCCCGGCCTGCTTGAGGATGGCGATGAAGCGTGTGAACGTCTTCTTTTCATCAGGCATCGTCGGATGAAGACCGCTTTGGAACTGCTTCCAGAAGTCAAGGTTGCGCGCACCGCGCAGTACCGTCCCCTCACGCAGCAGCGAGCGGGCGTTGTGGGCGATGAGGGCATTCACTTCCATGCCGCCGAGAGCTTTCGGACCCGTGATACCGTTGCCCGAGGGCGCGTCATCCTGGTCGTAGCCACCGTCGATGCCGCGCGCCGCGAAGTTCGTGTCCGTTGTCTTGAACAGTTTGTGGCAGTGCTGGACGCCGACGAAGACACCGGGGATCTTTTTGCCAGTGACGGGATCGGTAAGCGTCTCCGTATCGCTGACGTTGTGCTTCTTCAGCTCGTCCTTGACGAACTTCACATAGTCCGGCTTGCTGTAATTCTCGATCTCGTAGACCTTGCCTGTCTTTTTCGCCACCTTGCCGAGCGCGCTTTCCAGGATCTGGGCCGGATTGATGCGTGAGATGACGCCGGCGGACGTGAAGATGCCGTCCAGGACGTTGCCATCTTCATCGCGCGGCATCTGGTCATCAGGCAGGATCTTGGCACAGACGCCCTTGTTGCCGTAGCTGCCGGCGATCTTGTCGCCAAGTTGCAGCGGCTTCTCGATGCGCAGCACGACGGTCTTCACGGACGGAGTGGACGCGACGGCAACGACTGTCGCCTGGTAATGCTGGTCGTATACCTCGGCCCGGTCACGATACGGGTGCCTCAGGCTTTTGTGCAGCATGCCCAGCACCTGGTTCACCTTGCTGCCGCTGTTGTCCTCCATGGCCAGGATGATGGGGTCACCCTCCTCGAGCACAGCACCCTTCTTCGCCAGCCCTTCGTCATCCAGCTTGGCCAGCTGCGCGGCGCTGAATGTCGTCGGGAAGGCCGTGCGGTATTTATCCTTGCCCATGACGATGTTGCGGCTGACCACAAGCGTGATCTTGTCCGAATGCACGGACGTCATTTTCTTCGCCGCGGATTCCGACAGGACCACACCATCCTCATGGTTGAGCCCATGGAACGGCATATAGGCGATACGCAGGTTGCGCCCCATAGTCAGTTCCCCGTCCTTGCTGAACCCGCTCCCACCCAGGGGCTGCCCTGTCTTAACGCTTTCTCCGGGCTTCACCGTGATGTCGTTGTGGAGGAAGGTCTTGGTCGCCAGGGCGAGGTTGTTCTCATAGTCGACAGCGTGCATCTTCCCCCGGGCATCCTTGATGTAGACGTACTCGTCGTCGATCTTCTCGACGGTACCGTCCACGGGAGATGTCGGCAGTGTCCAGCTCCCCAGGGCGTCCACGGTGCTTTTGTACTTTGAAGCATCCCCAAGCACGGCCTTCACCAGGCGCTTCTCAGGTTCCTTGAGCGGAAGGGCCTGCTGGATGTGCTTGTCGCCCATGAGCAGGCGGTTGCCCTGGTTGGCAGGCATGAACGGCAGGGTGTTGGTGGTCACCGTGGCCAGGTCGTGCGGCGAGGCGATCTGGTAGTCGAGACGGCTCCTTGGGACATGCACGAGCTTGCCCCGGTAGATGGCGGCCATGTCGTCTGTAGGCTTCCGCTCGCCCTTGTTGTAAACGGGATCCGGGAAACCAAGGTAGCTATCGTACAGATCGATGGAGCGTTTGGTCGTGCGCTCTCCCGTACGGCAGTCGACGACCTCCTTGTAAAACTCGTTGTCGCTGCCTTTGAGCGCTCCAAACGTGCAATGTGCATCGATACCTACCTTGAAGCTCTCCGGCGCCGCTATGGGGTCAATAAGGCCCATATAGGAGTAGTTCACGGCACGTGTCCCGAAAGGCACGGCACGGTCCGACGAAATGGCGCCCTCCCCGAGGCGGGTGATGATGGACGCCGTATCGACGAACTCCATGGGATTGATCTGCGACGGCATGCGTGAAAGTGACGAGCCGGTGATGAAACGGCGCAGCGGGCGCGTGAAGGTGTCCGGGGCAAGGGCTTTGCCGAGAGCGTCATCGCTGATCTTGCCGTCAGTGAGGCGCAGCTTGTCCAGACGCTGCCGGAGCTTCGTGGTGATTTCGGACGACTTGTCGATGGTCTCGGCCAAAAGATCCTCGACGGTGTAGATCTTCTGGAACTCCAGCATGTCGCGCTCGTCGATGTCCTCAGTGCCTTTGTAGACCGCCAGGATCTTCTTCATGGCCTCAAGGATGGACATGGGCCCCACGGACGAGAAAGGTTTGCCGAGAGTGATCGCCGTCGTTTCCGGATCGATCGCGGTGCCGTTGAAGTAGGTGCGTATGGCACTGTCCTTCTCTTCAGCCGAGACGAGCTCCCCAGGGCCGTCCTTGCGGTAGCGTACAAGCTTGTCATACAGCGTCGTGCGGGCCCTGTTGAGCTGGCTGTCCGTGAGCTGGCCAAGGTTCTTCTCCGCGAGTTCCTTGCCCAGGGCGTTGAGGATGTCCTGTCCACCGGCGCCAAGGATCTTGAGCACGGCCACCGCGAGCAGCGTGGCATTCAGGATGTCGATCTTGAAGATGCCCGTGTCCGGGTCCATGATGAGCTTGAAGTTCGCCCCCTTTGCCAGGTTGAACGAGGACTCGATCTCGTCGTTGCCGCGCTTGCGTGTGTAGACGCCGGACTTGGTGCGCATCTGGCTCACAACAGCATACTCGTTGCCGTCCAGCATCAGCGTGTACCGGTTGGTATAGTACGGTATGTTGCAGATCCGCTTGTTGATGAGCCTGCCCACCGTGCGGCCGGAGGAGTTCTCCACGATGTCGATATCGGCGTAGACGCCGTCCGTCGCATTGTGCCTGGAAAGCAGGAGCTCCGACTGCTTGCCGTGAGAGAGCTCGCTGAACTTCACGGTCGCATTTACGAGCTTTGCCGTGAAGTTCCTTCCTGCCACGGGAAACTTTTTCCGCACGGCCTCCAGGACTTTTTCATGGATGGCCTGACGGATGTTTGATGGCTTCGTGATAATCCTGCGTATATTCGTGGATGGGGTCATCTGCGTATATCTCTGTGGAGAGAGTTGCTTGTCTTGTTATATAATCAACAAGGGAACCGTCTATGGAATTATGAATGGAAACATCTGGAGAGTCGTCTTACTTTTTTGTGACGCTTTCCGGGATGATGGCATACCTTGAGACGACATGGTAGAATCCTTCCTTGTCGAAGGTGCCCTGCATGTCGAGCACGGCAAGGTCTCCCGGGTTTTTGAGGTAGTTCTGGCAGCGGAAGGATTTCGTCAGGATGGACTCATATTCCAGCCGCGTGGCCTCGTCGTTGAGGCAGCCCAGAAAAAAACGGAACTCGGTCTCCTCGGGATACGGCAGCGACCGTTTGTCCCTGCGCCGCTGGCCCAGGAGAGGTTCGACACCGTCCTCTTCGTTCATAAGGTCTCTGACCGCTTTGGTTTCGATCCCCATATCTCCATACCTCCGTATTAGTGCTTTGTGGCCAGGAGGCCACGCATCTCATCTGTGATACCCTGTTTCTTCTCAGCCAGCTCGGCAAGATAATCGTCGATAGCTGTATCACGGCGCAGGCCGAAGAGCTTTTGGGCCCACGTCTTCGGGAACTTTGCCCGATACTCCTCGATGAGCAGCTTCCTCTGCTCGGGAGGCAGAGACTCATGGGACTTGTACCGGGCCCCACGTCCTTCGACCTGGCGTATCTTCGCCAGATTGAAGTGGGGCTCCAGGACCTGCAGGAGCCGCGTATTCTTGAGGTCGAGACCTTCACTGCCGGAGCTGCTCACCAAAAGGACTTTGGGGTCCTTGCTTGGAGTGTTGTAGTCATCGATAATGCGCTTCTTTTCCTTGGCGGAAAGTCCGCCAGTAAAGAGGTAGGGTGAGATGCCGCGACGTTTAAGCATCTGGGCGTAGGGAGTAAGTCCGGCATCGATGTAATTGGAATACGTCATGCCGCGGAAGCCGGGTGTCCTCCTGGCGGCAGCTACCATATTGTTCGCAGCCATACGAAGTTTCGGACTGTTGTACGGATCGCCGTTCACGTCGTGATGCATGACGGAGTCGCTGGCCTGGCGAATGCCGGTAGCGAACACGTTGAGGTTCGTTGATTCCTGCAGGGACATGGGCAGGTTGTTCCGGACCTTTCCTCTCAGATGCAGCGGGAGCTTCTGCTCCAGGTATCTGTAGAGTTTCATCTGCTCCGGCGACATATCCACATTGACGACACGGTGGGATATACTTGGGAAATCGGCGGAATCTTTCGGCGTCTCGTACAGATCGACATATCTTCTGAGGGTGTCGCCCAGCTTCTTCTTGTTCTTGAGGCGCCATCGTACTTCGTCGACGTAAGCACGGTTGAATTCGGTGTTTGTCTTGGGAGCATGCACTCTTTTATCGATCAGGTTCACCAGACGGAGCATGTCCGCAGGGTGGTTGTAGCTGGCCGTACCGGTGAGCATCAGGACTTTGCCTGATTTGTCGAGTAGCGGACGCAGCTCCCGGGACATTTTTGTCCCGGCATTCCTGAGCCGGTGGGCTTCGTCCAGAACGACCATGTCATAGCGGTTGTTCTGAAGCTCGTCGGCCCGGCGTACCGCCCGTTCATAACTCATGACGTCCAAGGTCCCGTTCAGGCGTATGCTGTGCTTGTCACGTTCTTTTTGGACGTTGGTAACGAGGGATGCCGGTGTGATCATCAGCCCGCGGCTGTTTTTGTCCTTAAGAGCCTTGGCAAGCGCCGCCAGAGCGGTCGCCGTTTTTCCAGAGCCCGTAGAATGGTATGCAATGAGGCCGTGGGGGGCATCATTGGCCATCAGCCTGTTGACGACACGCTGCTGATGCGGTTGGAGTCTGAGTTCAGACATAGAGTCTCCTGTCATATCTGTGCGCCGCCCTGCGGCTGCTGCTGGTCACGCATCATCTCAAGCTGCTTGCTCACAAGCGCCCACATCACATAGTCCTCGTTCTGCAGCTGGGCGAGGACCGAACGCCGCTGTTCGTACGGTATGGACAGCATCTGCATGGCCTGCTGCTGGGCCGCGGCTATCATCTTCTGCTGATTGTACTGTGACGGGAAGCCAGTGGCCTGTTCCTGCTCCTGGGCCCGTGCCTGGTTCGCGATGTCCTGCTCCCGCTGCTGGATTTCCTTTTCCACTTCGCGCTGGGACTCGTGGTCGTCGAGCTGCTCCTGCTTCAGACGGTCGCGTTCCTTGTCCGGCTCCAGATTGAGGGCTTCCTGCAGTGTCGAGCGGGAAACGATGCCCTGGGCCTGCATGAGGATCTGCTTGTTCATCATGTCGTCGGCCAGACGGAACGGCACAAGCTTCACCGCGCAGTAGGCGCGCTTGGTATGCGCGTTGATACAGTTCACCGTCCAGTTGATGAACGCGGTCAGCTGCTCAATGTAGGGTGTAAGCTGGTTTTCCAGGATGCGCAGGCCAACGGCGCTGTTCTGGATGTTGGTGTCTCCCATGATGAGCCCGGGCGGGATGTCCAGTGCCAGGGACATCTCCATGCGGGCATCCTTGATCTCCTCTGTCGGCGTGAGCGCCCTGCCCTGCGAACCGATGTTGGTGAAGCCCGTAGGGTACGGCGCCGTCATCACGTAGTTCGGGTCCATGCGCCAGCGCTCGATGGCCGTGGTGATCTCTCTTTGCCAGCGGTCGATGGACGACATGATGCACGGGTCCGTGGAGCCGCTGCTCTGCGGGAAGAGGATGGTCTTGGGAGTGATGTGCTCCATGCCGATGGCTTCCGCGGCCCGGCGGAGCACAGCGATGTACATGTAGTTCTTGAGCGCTGGCATCAGGGGTGGGATGCCCCAGCCGCTGGCGAAACCGGCAAGCCCGGATGTCTTCGCATGATAGAAATTGCCGCCCATCTCGATATTGCGTCCGGCCAGCGCGGCGTCGATGAATATCTTGGGTGTGTCGCACAAGACGGTGATGTCGCCACGCTGGCAGGCTTTGACGAATTTTTGCGGCAGTGCGTAATAGTACTTCGTCTCGCCGGTGATGGGGTTCTGGTTGAGTTCTATCTGCTTCGGGTCCCAGCGGACGATGCGGATCTTTTCAAGGTCGAAGGTCGCCGTGTCCTCCACCTTCGGGACAACGAACACCTGACAGTTCGGGCACTTGTGCTCGATCTGCTTTTTCCTGACGCGCACGTTGGCTTTTTCGATGGCGATCTTCTGGCCGCACCGGGGGCAGGCGAGCATGCGCTTGAACGGGAAGTATATGGTTCTGAACACGTTCCCGTATACATAGTAGTCGCTGCCGAACTCGAGCAGTGCCGATTTCATCTTCAGGGTCGTGAGCAGTTCGCGGGTCTTTTCCCGGATCGACTCGGCATCATTGGTGAACGAGAAGTCGGTGATCGGGTAATTTATGAGCTTCCTGACGCCGTTGGAGATGGTCGGCATGCTTTGGTGCACGACCTCGCACCACTTGAAAAGCTCCTTGATGTCCTTGGGGAGCATCTCGGAGAGGTAATCGAAATGGGGGTTGTTGTATAAGCGTGTGTACCGCGAATTGAGGACGGTGGCCTGCCCGGCGATGGGGGATATGATTGGTATGGACATGCTGGAGCTCCGGCGACTTTCCCCAAATATTGGGCACCGGGCCCCGGCCAGTTCACGGATCAGTCCATGACATGCCGTACGGAAAGCGGCCGCCGTGCCGCATGCCGAAAAGCGGCCTGCCCTTGTTATAAGAAAACGATACGACGCCATCCATGTGCCTGAACGTCATGCGCATGGATGGCAATTTGTTTTCCGACAAACAGACAGGAGCCGGCCATGCCGAACATCATGCATTACGATCAGGAAAAGGACCGGTTGTGGTTCGATCACAACAAATCAAACATGTGTACGCCGTTCTCCAGGGGGAGGAACGGCGCTTCATTCACACTGTCCTGCAGCGCCAGGTACCCGGTGTCGCTTATAGGGTACCGCAGGTTTATGGCACTCTACCCGGACGGTGAGCTGTCCCCGGAAGCCTGCGAGGTCATCGACGCGGCCGGGGCGGTGCCTGACGCCATAAAAGAGGAACGGTATGTGAGGAGGTTCGATGGCCTCTTCCGCGTGCCCCCGTTCCAGCACCAGCGCGAGGTCATCGAAATGATGATGTATTATCCGAAGCTGGCCATCCTGCTGGAGCAGGGGCTCGGCAAGACCTTCATCAGCATCAACGCCCTGGCCATGCTGCGCGAGTTGAACGGGCCGGAGAAGACCATCGTTATCTGCCCGCACATCGTGTTCCAGAGCTGGATCGACGAAGTGGAAAAATACTCGAGCCTTCGCATCGCCCCTTACCTCGGCGGGCCTGAGCAACGGCGCGCCCAGCGTGAAACCATAGCGAAAGGAGAGTGGGACATCCTCCTGACCACGTTCGACATGCTCACTGACAGGAGGGCATCGCCGAAAAAACGGGCCTGCGGCATGAGCAACGACGAGCTGTGGGAGGCATGGTGGATGCTGGGGGACAAGCGGGATTTCTACCTGGAGAGCTGGCGCAAGGACGACCTGCTCGATAGCAGGGAGGAAGCCGCGCTGCGTGGTGACGCGACGAAAGCCGCCAAGCTCAAGATTCTGGCGAAGATCCCCCAAAATGCGTTCCCGCGCTCTGTCGTCCGTGAAGCCCGGGATGCCGCCAGCAACGAGATGTTCTTCAAAAGGCTGGGCTTCGACAACATCATCATCGACGAGGCCAGTCGCTGCCTCAACCCGGAATCCCTGCGCAGTCAGGCCATCGACACTCTGGCGGCACGCGCCGGGCGCGTCTACCTGCTGTCCGGCACGCTCTGTGTCGGACGTCCCACGGACTTCTTCATGCCCATGCACATCCTCGATCCGGCCATGCTCGGCATGAAGTTCGACAGGTTCAAGCAGCTGTTCTGTGTCTTCTCGGCACATAATCCGCACATGATCACCGGGTACAAAAACCTGGATATCCTCAAGCTCTACATCCAGCCGCACATCATCGAGCGGTCGAGGAGCGAATGCATCGACCTTCCCAAAAGAACCATCGTCAGACGGTATTACACGCCGTCCGACGCCGCCATCGATGTCCTGGAGCGTATCCGTACGAACGACACCATCAGGATAGGGGGGAAGGTTCTCGGCGTGGAGCAGCCTGTCGTAAAAATAGCCCGGGCGATGCAGGTGCTGAATGGTTTCCTGTACGTCGGCGAAGACAATGATGCGTGCAATTCATGCGGGCACGTCGTTTCCTGCGTCTCGGAAGGTGTCCATCCGGGAGGAAAAGGTTGCACGAAGCAGGTTGCCAGAAGAACGGACAGGGAAGTCCATGTATTCAAGGAGAATCCCAAGCTGGCGCTCCTTGAGGAAGACCTGTCAGATTCGAGGTCTGAGGAGAAGATCATCATCTGGGCCTGGTATCGTCAGGACATCAAGGTCATAGCCGAAATGCTGACAAAAAAAGGCATAGGGTTCGTGACCCCGGAAACAAAGGACTGCACGCGCAAGTTCAATACTGACAACAGCATACGCGTGTTCCTTGGACAAACCGTACAGGGTATCGGTATCACGCTGAATGCCGCGACGTGCACCATTTATTACTCTCACGGCATGTCGCTTGAGCCCAGACTGCAAAGTATGGACAGAAACTATCGTATCGGACAGACGAAGCCTGTCATCGTGAAAGACTATGTCGCAAAGGGGACCGTCGAGGAGAACGTCGTCGAGCTGCTGGAACACAAGAAAGATGTAAAGGAATTCATGCAAAAGGACATCCGCTGTCCAACATGTGAACATTGCATGCTGTGCCTGAAGGAAGGGATAGAATACCTGAAAAAAGGCTGTGTCCATTTCGGGGAAAGGAAGAACGCCGAGACGAAGAAAGGAGTGTGGCTGTAATATGAAGTACGAACTTCCTCGCGGGTACCTTTCCGCGAGCTCCATCGGCATGTTGCAGACATGCCCGAAGCAGTTCGAGTTCCGGTATGTGAAGAATATCGTCATTCCTCCGGGAAAAGCTCTTGTCCTCGGGTCATCCGTCCACAAGGTGTTCGAGACGTACTATTCCGATGCCATGTCGAGTTCATCAAGGCTCACGCCGTCACAGGTGGCCGAACTGACCGGAGACGTATTCGAAGAGTGGCTGGACGGGAATGAAAACACACTTACCGACGCTGACAAAAAGGAAGCACATGCCATCCTGCCCGGCATGACGTCCCTGTATGTGGAGAATGTGGGCAGACACATAAAACCGCTGGCAGTCGAACAGGAAGTGCGGTTCGAGACCAGCGACGGTGTCCCCCTGCTCGCGTACATCGACCTTCGGCACGAGAAGTTCGATGCGGGGACGGGAGAGGCCGGCGAAGGCATCGCGGACTACAAGGTGACCAGCAAGCGCTGGGATGCAGGGCGGCTGCGCAACTCCTTGCAGTTTAACCTCTACTCCCTTATGACGGGGATCGGGGATATCGAGATCCATAATCTGCTCAAGGAATCCGGCAGGGCCATGAAGCGCCCGAGCACGGATCCCGGCATTACCGACTACGCCACCAATCTGCGTGTGCTCAGGCACCATTTCGACGGGAGCCAGGCGGGCCACTTCGAACAGCTGGTAGAATCAGCGGCACGTTTGATCACTACCGGTGTGTTCGTACCGTGCGACCCGACATCCTGGGCGTGTACGCCCGAGTGGTGCGGTTATTGGGGGCTGTGTCGTGGCAGGAGGTAACCATGGAAAAAAGCCGGAAATGCGACCGGTGCGGGGTCGACCTGGCCCGTGTGGAGTCAGTCCGGTTCGGGGCTGGAGAGCTGTGCTTCCCCTGCGCTGAAAAGATGGAGGACGAGCCGGGAAAGTGCCCCGTATGCGGGACTGTTTTCAATGCTGACGACGCTGTGGCCATGCTCATGACGCGGGCGACGGCCACGCCGCAGGAACGGCTTGCGGCGCATTCGGCGTTGATACAGGTATGCCCGAAGTGTCATGTGCTGTTCTTCGACAACTTCCAGTACGGCTTGCTGGAAGGACTGAAAAGAGACAGCTAAACACACAGATTAAGAATAAGGCCTGCATGGATACCAACCATGCAGGCCTTTATTGTTTTTGCCCTACCTATCTTCCTCGTCTGCCAAACAAATTCCGGAGTCCACGGCAACGCGGACAGTGGTCTATATAATGTCTCCTTTCCGAGCATATTGACGGACGAAGTCCTTGAACCATTCGGCTATGCCATCCTTCATGATGTGCCCCAGCCGGAATACGACATAGGATAGCACACTTTTGCGCGGAATGGTAGTTCCGGATACCTGTATCTTGCACGAATGCCATTTCCCTATATTTGTCTAGTATTCCTCAAGTCCGCACAAATTGAAGTACCCCCTGAGTTTCGAGATCGCCGAGGTGTGTATCTGCGATATGCGGCTCGGGGCGCATCCCTTTCCTTCCGCTTTGCGCAATTTCGCGATGTCCTTGTAGACCGTCTCCTTGTTCCCGAACAGTCCGTTGTGCAGGACAAGTACACGTCGCTCGTCGTCGGTCAGGACGCCGGCTTCAGGGCTTATGGCATCTTCCAGGAATTCGACGAGCTGGATGTCATGCAGCAGCGCGTCGAAGTCAATGGTGTGAGAGTTGGCTTCGCGCTGTGTGTGGTAGGCGAGGCTGTCGTCGAACAGCGTCGCTGTGGCAGGCGTGTTCCCCAGCGCCGCATAACCGCTGTCCCGCATCTCCACATCTACGCTTTTGGGCTCGTCCCCGGCATCCGCAGTGCCGCTCTCGTCGTCAGCGACGGGATTTTCAATACCGGAAAGGCTGACAGTTTCATGAGCAGGAGTCCCGCCGCTGTTCTCAGTGACGGAACGTAGCATCTTGCGGCGTGCCGAAGGTATCGAGACAATGTTTGTTTCACGAAACGACTGTGCGATGGCGCCACGGAAATACCCCACGAGGTAGTTGGTGAATGAGAAGCCGATGCCCGGCTGGAATGCTTCTATGGCCTGCAGGATGCTTATCGCCATGTTTTGCGAGGCATCGTTGAACAGGTCAGCGGTCATGAAATAACTTTTCTTGATGGTGTACGGAATGAGGAAATACGTACGCAGGAAGATCTCGTCGCGCAGCCAGGCGCGTTTTTTCCTGTCAGTTTCCACGATATGATAGATATACAGCAGTCTGTCCACGGAAAGACCGTTGTATTCCGGATACCGGCAATGCCGTTCACGGATTTTTTTGTAGATGCTGACGGAGCTTACGGCATCTTTTGAGACTTCATAATCATTGAAATCGTCCGCATCATCACAGGTGTATCCTTCGTCAGTCCTCACATTCTCCGGACATTCGTCCAGTTCTTCGTATTCTTCTTCGTATCCTTCTTCGTATCCTTCTTCGTATCCTTCTTCGTATCCTTCACCATCCCCGCATGCGGAGGTATTCCCGTCATCCGGCATATAGCCATTTTCTTCAGAAAAAATGGCCGCTCTTTTCGTAATGCCAGATTCAGTGGCGTGTGTTTCCTGCATGTACCCTCCGTTTCAATCCACAGTCGCCCCGTCCGCTGACTGACTCCGCGGCCGACGAACAGGGGTCGTGCGGATCGGCCCTCCCTGAAGGGGGGAGGTCTCAAACCACAAAGGAATTTTTGATGAAAAGTATCACCGAATACCTGCAACATTAGCAAACTCAGGATTTAATTGCTACAGAAATAAACTTATATTCGAAAAAATATAAGTTTATTTAATGTTATAAGTGAGAGATGTGCGGTGAATGCGCGCCATCCTGAATATTTTAGAGAGTCGCGCCATTATTTAACAACAAACTTACTGAATGGAGAAACCACCATGTATGTACCCGCAACCGTGTCCGGACAGGATCAGGGCAAAGAACTTCTCGTCAAAGCGCAGCAGGGCCGCTTTTTGAAGAATGTGGACTACAGCGGCCTTGATATCCGGCAGGATGATGATGGTGACATTGCCGTCATCGACGGTCAGGAGATTCCGCTGCTGGACGTCGCCTTCAACATCAAGATCGTCCAGCCCGGCCATGTAACGGAAAACAAGGTCCTGAAGGACCATGTGGCTAAGATCCTGGTCATCTATGACGAGAATGACCCCACCCAGGAATCCACGGATCATCTCAACCTCGCCCCCATCACCATCGTCGGGACGTCCATGCGCAATTTCGGTAACTTCGACTCGGCATCGTCCGACAAGAAGCTGCTCTGCTACTCCAATGACGGCATCGTCCCGGCGGATCGCGTTGAAGTGCCGCTCAACCCCTGCTGCGCCGAGATCGTCATGGGAAAAAACGGGCCCCAGCGCAAGGTCGTGTGCCCGGAGGCCGTGTGGAAGGACGGCAACAAACCCTGCTGCCGCGAGGAAGTGACCGTGGCCTTCTTCGACATGGACCGCAAGATCCCCATCCTCATGCGCCTGCACGGCACGGCCATCGGCGCATGGAACGCCCTGCAGCGCAGTTACCGTACCGCCAAGAACGTCGCCCGTCTGAAGCGCAAGTCCATCGGTGACTACTTCATCGAACTGACCGTCGACTACAGCGGTACCTATGTGACTCCGGTGTTCACCCTCAAGGAAGGGACCGCTGAGACCGGCAAGTCCTCTGATTACACGCGGATCTGCAAGTACTACATGGAGAAGCTCTTCATGCGTGCGCCTGAGGAGACCCCGGCGGCTTCCTCCTCCGGTGCCGTTGTGACGCAGGCCCAGGAAGCCGTCGTCGCTTCCGCTGAAGAGGAGGACGCCTCCGAGCGTTCTTTCATGACCATCTAAATCCATAACCCATTGAGAGAAAAGACAATGACCAAAAAAGAACTTGTCGACAGACTGGCCGAGAGCTTCGATTTGACGAAGAAGGCGGCCGAGGGAGTCATCATCGCCGTTATCGAGGGCATTCATGAAGGCACGGCCCGGGACGGCATCAGCCGCATGGGCAAGCACATCTTCAAGCGGGTCACACGAAAGGCCCGTGTCTGCCGCAATCCGCGCACAGGTGAGGACGTGAACGTGCCCGAGAAGTCCTACGTGGTCTACCGAAAAGCCATCTAGGCGCAGGCCAGGTACTCTATCGAGGCCGCGTCCCCAGGGTATGAGGACGCGGCCTTTTTGACGAAACAACGGAAATCCCGGCGGGCTGAAGGAAGCCACTGAAGGAAGCCACAGTGCGAGACAAACTCTTGGGCGGGCTGTTCAGGCAGCTCGAAAAATATAAGGGCGCGTTGCCCGCGTCGTGGTCGCGCATGGCCATGCTCGAACGTTGCCCGCGACAGTGGGACCTGCGTTACCGAAAGGGCCTCAAGGAACAGGACATGCCCGCGGCCGGCATCACCGACCTGACGAACACTCGTGCGGGCAAAGCCATCCACTGGGTGCTCGAGAAGAGCGTCAGGAGCAGCGCCGATCTCGGACGGGACGGGCGATCCTGCTACGACGTTTTTTTCAACCATGTACATGAGGTGGAAGAGGACGCACGCGTGCTGGAGCGGCTGGACATGCTGCGCGAACCATCCCTTCAGGTGTTGCGGAGGGTCATGGCCTTCGCAGGAGCGTCCACGACGTTTCACACGGAAAAGAGGCTGCGCATCACCCGTTCGGGAAATGCCGTACCAAACTGCTCCTGGGCGGGCACGGGATGGAACGGCGTCGTCGATCTGGAGATAGAACGCCGGGATACACTGCTGATACTGGACTACAAATCCGAGGCGTACTCGGAAGAAAGGGAGAGGGCGACCAGGCTCCAGACCGGGATGTACGCGTACGCGGAGATGTTGCGGCGGCCGGAGCTCAGGGAGGTCGTGACAGGCTGCGCTTACCTGATGTCCAACGACATCAGGCTTGACGAGCCCTTCAGGAGAGAAGAGTTCCCTGTCCTGCGCCGGCAGGTCCACGGGCTGTTCTCAAGGTATCTGGACTTGCTGGAAAGCGGGACGGCGGAGCCGCGGCCGTCGCGATACTGCAAATATTGCGGGTTCGCGAAAGACTGTCCGGCGCTTGGAGAGACTGATGGCACGAAAAGCGACGAAGAAGACGAAGCAGGGAAAAGCACTCAAACCGGAGGACATAAAGCAGTTGTGGCGGAAGGTGACGCCCCAGGAATGGCTCACGCTTCTGCAGCGGATAAATCGTGACGGAAAATGGTCCATCAACGGACATACCATCAAGGGCTGCTGCCCGTACCATGACGACAAGACACCGAGCTTCTTCCTGAATTTCGACAAATGCATCGGGAAGTGCTTCGGATCCTGCGGCAAGGTCGTCACCGACCTCGTGCAGCTTGTGGCCAGGCTCCAGAAAAGCTCCTATGTGGCCGCCCTCACCTGGCTGAACACCGAGCTGAATATCCAGGAGATCATAGGGGACGGAGCCGACGACCTTGTCGAATACAATGCCCAGCAGGAAATGAAAAAGGATGCGGCTGAAGCCATGCGCAAGGTCATGCAGGAGTTCGTGCGTGACAAGCCGAGGCACCTTGACTACCTGCTCCCCGCCATGCGCTATCTCGTGCACGGCCGGAAGATCCCTCTGGACTGCCTGTACAGCCTGCCGCTGGGGATCTTCGCCAAGCCGGAGCATGTGAAGAAGTACATGAAGCAGGAAAACCATGCGCTGTACGACACCTACTTCGACAGGGTTTCCGGCCCGGCGTTCTATGGCGGCGTGTGTTTTCACTACAACAACGCTCCGGGGTGCATCTCAAGGTTCAAGATACGGAAGATGCAACTGGATGCTGAAGAAGTCTGCTCGAAATACGCGAAAGGTTCCGACATGCCGTATGACGTTGTCAGGAACCTTGCGGACAAGGCATTCGTCATCGTCGACGACCCGTTCATAGCGGAGCTCGGCGTGTTCGGCCTGCACCACTACAACCGGATGATAGGCTCGGCTGACGCCAACGCCTACATCACCGAAGGAGAGTTCGACGCCATAGCGGTGATGGCTTCACAGCTCAAGGAAGGCCGTGACGACTTCATGATCTTCGCCATCGGCGGGAATGGCAACAGCGGACTGTCCTTCCTGCGTGAGCTCGGCATACGCACACTCTGGTTCGTTCAGGACGCGCCGCACAAAAATGGCGATGACGTCGCCAAGCGTCTTCTCCTCAACAAAAAGAACTTCATAGGCGACTCCATCAACCGGCCGCTCGCTTACAAGATCTTCTGCTGGACGGCGGAGATGCTTGGCGGCGACCTCGATGAAGCCATACAGCTCATGGGGTACGACCGTGTGTTCAATTACCTGTACAACGAGCGGTCGTCTTTCTTCATCAACTCCTACAACTGGGTCTTGCGCAAATGCGACGCCGAGATAGCCGCCATGCGGCTGGACGTCGAGAACCAGTGCAAGGCCCTGGAAGATACCCTGGAGGACAGGAACAGAAAAGAGAACCTTGAGAACTCGCTGACCGCCGGCGTGGCGGCAACCGTCAAGAACTGGTTCGGCTGTGTTCACGAGCAGGTGGACAGGCTCACCTTCATCCAGAAGTACACGATGTCGGAAGGCATCGACTTCGAGAAGCTGCAGGAGGTGAACACGTCCATCTACGCCCTGGATACGGTGGACGGGGCCGTGGCCCGGCTCAGGGATGCCCTGCGCGAGCATATCGAAATCGTGTACTACGAATCCACGAAGACCGGGAGTCAGTTCACCCTCTGGTCCCGCACGGAGTTCGAGACAGCGTCCATCCCCATGAACGATTCCGGCATGGAACTCGTTCTCTCCCAGTATCTGGGAAAGGACGTGCTTGTCTGGGCCAAGCAGCTTCTCAACGGCAGCCCGCTGCTTCTCGGCAAGAGCTCGGGAGACGAGATAACCGACCAGAAGCGCATCCAGCAGAACATCCTCTTCCTGCTCCGGCGGACCATGCTCAGCATGGTGTCGGAGAGCAGGCAGATCAGCAAGCTGCGGATCGTCGGGCAGGGTATCCACTACGCGGACCTTCCCGGGGCCAAGGCGGACAGGCATGTCTACTTCGTCAACGGGACGCGGGTGTTCCGCGGGGAGTTCAACCCCTCGTCAGGGGCACCCATCGAATGGGAGTTCGTGAACAGCGCTGTGGACGGCAACCTGCTCTTCACGCTGCACCCCGGCAAGAAGTGGTCCGAGGTGGAGGACGTGGCCGAGCTCTACGCCGGTACGCAGGTGGACCTGCGCTCCCTCTTCGGACAGGTACGGGATATCCTGGATGGCTGGAAATTCGAGCATCATGACGTGATGCGCGATTACCTGGCGGCGTGGATACTCTCCCTGCCGATCCAGAGAGCCATGGGGATGGTGAACATCACCTTCCTGACCGGTGAGTCGACATCGGGCAAAACGAGCCTCGTACGCGGCCTTCTGGGCGGTTACGGCAGCTCCGGCTACGATGTCCCGTACATCGTGGAGTCCGCCAAGTACTCTTCCGACGCGACGGCGGCGTGGATCTACCAGGAAATGGACCAGACCGCCCTGCTCCTCAGTCTCGACGAGGCGGAGGCCAGGCAGGACAACGCGCACAGCTCGAGGGTGGCGGACATCCAGCAAATGATGTTCTCGATACCCACAGGCGGCGCACGCATGTCCAGAGGCGGCTCATCGGCGGACCAGCGGGCGGACTACTTCCTGCAGATGCCCGTCATCATGGCGGCCATCAACATGTCGTCAGACCCGGTGTTCCTGACCCGTGTGGTGGTCATCTACACGCAGAAGGACCTCCAGCGGCGGAACATCGGCGACTACATCGCCGACAGGTTCACGGACACCCAGATACAGCGCATCAGGACGGGGATAACCACAGGCATGCTCTCCCACCTTCCGGAACTCTGCCGGAGGATGCTCGACCTGCGTGGCAAGCTTTCCCGGGTCGAGACGTCCACGAAGGTGACGAGCCGGTATGTGAACTCGCTGCTGCCTGCGCTCGTGGTGTACGACTTCCTTGGGTTCGACGCCGTGAACATGTTCCGCTGCATGGTCGACAACAACCGGGCGCTTCTGGAAAGCCTGAACTACCAGGATTTCCAGTCCGAGATCCTCAACGCCGTACTCTATTCGGAGGGAGTGAAGACGATGCTGGACGACAATATCGCCGGCTTCTCTTCGCCCAAGGCTCTCATCATGAGCGGGGATTTCCACATCCTGAACAACTCCGGCTGTGGTGTGAAGATCCTTCCCGAAAAGAAATGGATAGTCATATTCTGGCGTGATGCCAAACAGACACTCCTTCGTACGACCGTCTACAGAAACATGTCGGAAGCCGCCTTGAGGGAATCCATCGCAAAGAATGTGTATGTCATCACGGATATCACACCTGATGACCACAAATATATCGTAGAAACATTAGGACGTGGAGACATAAAGCATTCCTCCGGGTATTCTGTCATAAACTCCGCATATCTTCTTACTGATGAGCAGCAAGAAAGAATGCTTTCCGGATTCTCTGGAGGAAATAATGGTGGAAATAATAGGGGAAATAATGGAGGAGCCGGAAACGATGCTAAAAAAGGAAATGGAAACGGTAGAGGGAAAGGAAATGATAATGGAAGCTTTGATTATGCCAGTCAGGAAATACCTGTTGATGCCTATGAAAGTACACCAGAATGTGACGTAAGCAATTCCATGTATGGTTCCCTAAATGGTTCCGGTAATGATGTCAGGAACACACGGATGCGGCCGGGAGCCGCGCCATCGGAGGACCTTCAGTTTTCCCTGTGACCATACGAAGCGCCCGGCGAAATCCGGGCGCTAAACTTTTGTCCACCGAAGGACAATTCTTGCGAAGACAGGAGGAAATTCATGTCTGTACCAGCACTTTGTCAGGAATGTCCCCTATGCGGCAGGCCGCGGATGGCGGCCGCGCATTTCCAGAAACCGGATGTCCTCTTCGTGGGGGGATATCCCCTGGAGACCGACGTGAAAAACGGGGCCTTCATGGGGAAAAACAGCAGTCTGCTGAGGAAGCTCATCCAGACGATGCAAAGCAAAAGGAGCCCGGGAGACCAGCTGCTCATCGATTACGCCTATGCGTGCCAGTGCAGCCCGGCCTATGACTACGAAAAGAAGAAATTCCAGATATCGGCCGAGGAAATAAAACGCTGCTCAAGGTACCTGCGTGAACGCATCGACCGCACGCTTCCCGCGGTCATCGTGGCCATGGGCGCTGATGCCCTCAGGGCCCTGGAATTCAAGGGAAACCAGCGGGACATGCGCGGCGGGATCTACCACTTCACACGCGGCGACGGCGCCAGGGTGCCGGTCGTCGCCACCTACCATGTGGTCGAAGTGGCCAAATCCCCAGGCCTGGTGCCGACCTTCCAGAAGGACCTTGAAAAAGCCTTTACTCTGGCCAGGGATGGCATGACCGATGCGGAAATGGACATCAGCACGCCCACGACGGTTGGAGCGATCCTTGAAGCTCTGGACGGTGTCCTGAAGGTCGCGGCTGCGCGGCGGAAGGAGACGGGGCGTCCCCTGGGCCTGTCGGTGGATACGGAAACGACGTCCCTCACGCCCCATGTGCAGGAGGACAGGGTCATCGCCGTGTCCATGTCCTGGGCCAGGAATACCGGCCTCGCGTATCCCTTCGAACACCGGGCCGTCCCGTTCACCGCGGACGAGTCCGAAGCGATCCGGAAGAAGACGGAGGAAGTGCTTTCCAGCCCCGACGTGGCGCTGATCTACGCCAATGCCAAGTTCGATATCCAGTGGCTCAAATACCACTATGGGCTGGATGTCGGCCCGCTCCGATACGACGTTATGCTCGCCGAGCATGTTCTCGATGAGGACAAGAAGGGGGAGTACAGCCTGAAGGACATCACCCGTGACCGCTTCCCGAGCATGGGCAAGTACGAGGAAGAGCTGAAGGCCCATCTTCAGGAAGTCTGGGGCGCCAAGGATGCCGGGGTGGACGAGCTGCTCGCGGAGCACAAGCGGCGCTCCGACAAGGCGGTCGTCGACTGGTGGGTCGGCCTTGACCGGGAGCGGCGGCTTTCCCTGCTCAGCGACTGGGTGACGGAAGGGTATCTCGCTCTTGCCGACACCACAGGGCTGCATGAGGTGAAACGTCGCAAGTTCAGGGGGGAGATGGTCATCCCCAAAAAGTACCAGCAGGCCGTCGCGAAGCTGCTCGCGAACGTCCCACAGGAGGAGTTGCCGGAAGAGGCCCGCATCCCGGCGCCGGAGATACCGGACGACCTGCGCGTGCACTCGTACGAGGATGCCGATATCGGTATCCTGCTGCGATATGCCGCCATCGACGCCCTGACGACGCGCATGATCTGCGAGGCACAGAATGGTGACTTCGTCCGGGACATCGTCCGCGTACGAAACATGGAGGCATCCCTGGGCCGCAAGGTACCGGCGCTGACATGCCGCCAGGCCATGGACAGGATCACAATTCCGCTGTGCGAGTGCATCGCCCACATGGAATACCACGGCGTACGGCTGGATCGTGAGAAGGCGAAGTCTTACCGGGACATCCTGGTGGAGAAGATAGCCGAAGCAAAGGACGTCATGTTCACGGAGGTCGGGCGGAAGTTCAACCCGAGTTCGAGCGCGCCTGATCTGGGGAAGATCCTCTTCAACGAAATGAAACTGCCCGTACTGAAAAGTACGGACTCCGGGGCGCCCAGCACGGACGCCGAGACCATCAAAGAACTGTCGGACCGGTTCGACCTGCCGTTTCTGGGCAGCCTGCTGGTTTACCGCAAGCTGGACAAATGCCTGCATACGTACATCAACAACTGGCTCGACATGAGCCGGTATGATGGACGCATCCATGCGAAGTTCAACCAGATAGGCACGGCGACGTATCGTCTGAGCAGTTCCAACCCTCTGCCCTGCTAGGGGTTGTAAAACGACGTGAATTCGGTGAAGGACCAGACCGGTTAACACCGAGCCAAGTTTGCTGGCAGTAACAAGCTGACGGCGAAAAGGTGTAACGACTATCTCGAAAGAGAGTACACTCAAGTGGGTGGAAGCGCGTCGCAAGGGTGCGGAAAAGATAGACCCTTGATGATATAGTCTGCTCCGGGCAGGAATGTCCGGCAGCCTTGAAAAAGGCGGGTACGGAGTAACGACCCGTATCGAACACAAAGGAACCTGCAAAACGTCCCGTTCGCACTCAAGGAAGCGAATCTGAACCTCAAGGCATTGTTTATACCTGACAGTGATGGTTATGAACTCTATGACCTTGATATCAGCAACGCGGAGATGCGTGTGCTGACGGGGTACAGTAAAGATGAAGCTCTCACTGGAGCTTTCAATCACGGGAAAGACCTGCACTGTCTTACTGCTGCGGGTATTTCCGAATATACATATGATGATATCAAGGAGCACAAGGAAGACAAAACGACTGACCAGTATCGCAAGCGTCAGCTTGCGAAGAAGGTTAATGAATTGGCCTTCTCTAAACCCTGTTAATTGCTGGGACATCGAACAGCGACAATCAGCAGCCAAGTTTGCTCCAGAAGGGCAAAAAGGTTCAACGACTAGCCGAAAGGCGTAGGGCCAAGTGGCTCGAAACGCAGGGTGCGCCGTCATGGCGCAAAGATATAGTCTGATCTGCATGGCAACATGCAGCTGCTCGAAAGGGCGGCGTCGGCGTAACGAACCGGCGTGAACATATTGCAATTTCGGTAAACGGTTGCCGAAGTAAAACGCACTCAATTGCTGGAAACCCTAACTTTGTATGGACAAAGAAGGGCAATCAGCAGCCAGAGTTGGTGGGAACACCTTCAAATGGTTCAGAGACTGACAGCGTTTCCAGACCGGAAGCGGCTGCGGCGTCGTAAGGCGCAATACGGTGCGGTATGGTGACAGCCATACAAGGTATAGTCCAACCCCTGTGGTAACACGGGAATAGGTTGACAATCTATTGTATGAGTCCTGACAGGCTCAAACAGCAATTATGGAGTGAGCTCCGTATTGATGAATCAATTGAGCAATGCCAGGAGTATCTGGACAAGTTCTTCGAGACGTATCCAGGCGTGCGTCAGTATATCGAAGAGACAAAAAGGATGATCCGCAGGTACGGATTCACCTGGACGTACACAGGCAGGCTCAGACGTTTCGCCATCGCGGCGTTCAGCCGGTCGCAGATGTCACGGTTCGAACGGCAGGGCGTCAATGCCCGTATCCAGACGACGTCTTCAGACCTCGTCATGTCGAACTTGATCGACTTGCAAAAATGGCTCCTTCCGCTTGGCGGACGTGTCTTGCTTACTGTCCACGACTCGCTTCCTTTCCAGCTTCCCAAGGGGAACGACGGGGTCAAGAAGGAGCTGGACAGGATCATCATGGAGAATACGGCACAGCGTGCTCCCTGGTTACCCGTGCAGTGGAAGTACGATGTCGGCAAGGGCCCCAATTACGGGGATACGCATGGCAACGTCGAATAGTCAAAAAATCGTCGTATCCATGTTATAAGAAGACGGAATGGCAGGAAGCCTGCCGGTCATTCCACGTTCGTGGCATGGTGGACAAATGAGGTGAATGTGCGAGCACAAACATCAGAAGACACCTTTTCCCGTCTGGCTGAAAAGTTCGAGGGCAAAGAGGTGCGTGTCTACCTGGCGAATGGTGCGATCCTTTCCGGTCGCATCACTTTCAAGGACGGGTGGGTGGAAGTCACCGAGGTACGCAGCGGCAAAAGCTCGTTGTGCAACCTCAACCATGTGATCTCCATCTCCCGTATGTAATCCAATGTTTCGCAAGCCGTTCGGCCTGGACAGGAAACCTGTCCACACAAGGTCCCTGATCGCGGAGCGATCGGGAACTTCAGATCCTCCGACCTGGATGGAGCACAGGAAACATGGAATACATCAACGGCATTTCGCAAGTACGGATCCTTCGGGAACGTGCGGGCCGGGAAACCCGGTCAATGTTCAGTCCAGGCCTGAATAAGCCGCTCCGAGTCCCTGCGGGACATCTGCGCGAGCTTATACGGCCGGGGTGCATGCGCACACAGGAAATGTCCGTGAACAGGCTTTCGGATCGTTGCTTTGGTACTGCCATACCATGGTCGCGGAAACCGCGACACCTGCCGGCCTTCGGATCACGACGGCGACCAGGCTCCGGCTTCACAGCCTTCGCCCTGGCGCCTCTGTGATCCCAAGAGGATACAGAACGGTCCGAAAATCAGAGGGGCCGGTACGACAATACTGTCGTACCGGCCCCAAATACGTCGAGGTCTTTTGTTTTTAGCCGGTCGTCAGACGGTGGCCGTGAATCCCATGCGACCGCTCAACACCCTGCATCCGAACCAGCCGAAGACCATGCTGTGGAGCGAGTCGTCAGGATTCGCCGGACCATGCCGCCAGACACGCTTGCTCACGCCGCGATCTTCCCCGATGACCTCCTGCCGTATATTCAGGATGTCCCTGGCGAACGGCTCGAACTCCTCCCAGCGGAACGTACGGACATAGCCCGCTTTCATATCCATGAAGAAGGCGTCGATGATCGCCGTCCTGTTGACGGTATAGCGCATGGACCTCTCATCCCATTTGTAGGGGGCCGAGGCATCGGAATACATGATCGGGATAAGGCGCATGTGGGCCGGTATCTTGCCGGACAGGGCCGACATGGCGAAGTTGCCGCCGCCGTGGTCGCCACAGACCATGTGGACGCCGAACCGTACAAGCCACATGGCGATGTCGTCCACATGGTTGGCCGGCTCCCCCTCGCCGTAGATCTTTCCGAAGATCTTTTTGTAAAGGGGCTGCTCAGGGTAGCAGGCATAGATGCTGAGGACGGTGCGGCTCACGCCCAGGACGCCACCCCCACCCCAGTCGATGCCGGCGACGATGAACCTGGCGCCGCTCCCGTTCTCGGGGCACAACCTGTCCATAAGGGGCAGGGAGGGGATGCACATGGCCCGTACCATCTCCGGCGTGATGGGCGATGTGCCCTCGCCGTTGGGCAGGCCCATGACTTCGTTGTCGAACTTGACCTCCGAGTAGACCTCGCGCTTTTCCAGAAGGCGCTTCCACTTCTCTTCGGAGTTGCAGTGCATGGGCATGATGATCTGCGGTATCCAGTAGCCGTCGGCGAAAGGTTTCCTGTCCTCCGTGCCTGGATTGAACGGTATCCATACGCCTGAGAACGTGTCGAGCGCGTGGCCGCATTTCTTGCAGATGAGCCCCCTCAGGCCGATGTTCTCGTGCGAGGGCCTGTTCCATGTATTGCAGCCCTCGCACTTGATGCACCAGGTATTCTGCGTTGATTCCCCCCAGAGGAACTCCAGAGGCGTGTTCAGGCTCTTGCTCGTCCCGGCATAGGTGAAGCGCGGACTTGGGGCCGCAGACAGGCATTCCTCGGCGTCGATCATGGCGTCCCAGAGCATGTCCTGGACTTCGTCGAGGTACATGTCCTGCCCGGAACGTCCGCGGACACGGTCGGCCGATTCCGAGAAATAGCTCATGATGATCTCGGCGTAGTTGGACAGGAACTTGTTGTAGACGTTGTCGATGATCCCCTTCCCCTTCAGCAGGTTGTGGTACACATAGGGGCTTTGCTGCAGCATGGGGTTCAGCTTCGATGTCGAGAACGAGGCCGTCTGTGCCGCGGACGAATTGCAGTAGATGACCTGCTTGTAGGGGGACGTCGTGACGCGCGTGATGATGTCGGAAGCGATCACTGTCGTTTTCGACACCTGGCGCCCGGAGCGCATGACGCGCCTGGGGTGTGGTGAATCGAATACCCGCACGAACATGGGGTAGTTGCGCAGGGAATACGGCTCCCCCTGAAGGCGCAGCAGTTTCTGCGCCATCTCGGCGACCGTGTAATCAGTCTGTACCTGTCGCATTATCCGTCCGGGCGTAAGGCAGTGTAGGATCGTAGAGCAGGGCGCCGATCATGCGGCGTACGAGCAGCGTGGCTTCCGTGTCGGTTTCCAGCATCCTGATACTGTCGTCGGCAAGGAAACTCTCGGCGTCGGCCTTGTTCGTATTCTTCGCGAAATCGCTGATGACGTCGAGGATGTGTCCGTGCTCCTTCCGTAATCTGGAATCTTTCCGCAACCCTGTGAGCTCGTCGAGCATGTCCTGGGCGAAGGCCAGGTTTTTGGGCAGGATGGTCCAGTCGCGGAAGCGGGCGACGCTCGCCACATAGCCGGGCACCTCGCCCGTGAAACCGCAAGCCATGTCACCGTGGACGGCGTGGAAGATCTTCATGATCTGGTCGACGGCGTAACACATCTCTTCCACTTCCGGCGGCTGGATGACGTCCATCACGCAGATGTTGTTGGCGAAGGCGTTGACGGTCTTCTCGAAGGCGGCGGCTGACTCGAACACGGCCCCGCTGTTGGCGGCCACGGCCTGCACGGCAAGAAGCTTGTCGACGGCGGCGTCGGAAACATCGGAGCGCAGCTCAAGCAGCAGGGTCTCCGGCTCCCACGAGAGCCAGGCGTCACTCTCGAAGACGTGGTCGCATGCCAGGTAGATGTCGAAGGGATGCGCGGCCAGCAGGGGGTCGCGTTCCCGCATGAGGGCCGTGGTCTCACTGGGCATCGCCGTTCCTCTCCCGTTCCGTCTCTTCGGTCTCCGTCGGGCGCGCGCCGCCGAAGAGCTCGAGGAGTTCCGCAAGGCGCTCCGTATCTATCCGCCCATCCCCATCTTCAACCTCTTCCAGCACTCCGGGGCCGAAGCGGCCGATGATGTCGGATTTGTCCATGGCCCTGGCCACATCCTCGGCTTTGCGTCCGTCATCGGCGGCCATCTTCGCTTCAGACGCGAGTTCCCCGGCCGTCTTCAGGCGCATGACGCTGTGCCAGGCATCGGGGATGCTCCGGCTGAACCTTCCCCGCTCAAGACCGCATGCTTCGTCGGCCAGGCAGACAGCCCCGGCCAGTTTCATGAGGTCGTCCCTGGAAAACGCCGTCACATCACAGGAACGCAGTTCTGAGGCAAGGACGGCATAGCCGGAGCTGTCCTCACCCATCCTGTCCATGGCCACCTTTCGCAGCAGGATCTGTTCGGCCATGTCCTCACGCGGGACGACATGTACTCCGGTGTACAGCCTGACCTCGTCAGGAACGTCAGCTCCCATTTCGGACGCCACCTTCAGGAAATTTTGGGCGAACGCCACCCTGTCACGCCCGGAGAGCTGCCGGTATCCGGTGGAAAAATCCTTGCCGGCCTGAACCAGCTCGCTTTCACAGGCAACTTTGCACTGGGGCAGGAGTTCATGGATCACGGAGACGGCGGCGGCCTTCTTCTCCAGGGGGCGCATGGCGGCGTTGACGCTCACACCGTGCAGGATCTCGAAGGTCCTGAGACGTTCATCGATCTTCCCGGCCAGGTCGGCTGCGATCTTCTCGCGTTGCCCCTCGAAATAGATGCGGCTCAGTATGGTGTCTTCAGGCGTGTCTGTCGGGAAGCTCGCCGTTTTGTCCAGCGGCTCCGGACGCTCCATGCTGAAAAGGGTGTTCATGGCGGCTTCGGCCAGATCCTGGTCATCCAGACGTTTGGCGATCTTGACAAACGCCGCGCCTGACCGGTCCGTGCGCTGGTCAACGATGGGATGCTGTTTTACTGCGGAATGCTGTTTTGCTGTGGACATGGCAACTCCCGGATTTTTGGAGATATTTGGGGAAAGATTGTCCGTCGGGAATCCGTCTTTTCAACGATTGCTTGTTATAAGCAAGTGATGGCAATGGGCTTGTACAACAAAATACTAAACGGAGGTGATCCCATGCTCCAGTCAATCGACATATGTCTTGATGAACAACAGCCTGAGACGAGGCTTGTAAGGTTCGAATCGTGCAGAAATATATTTTTGGGAACAACATCAAATGATGAAAGGAATGTGCTCTACACAAAAGTGACATTTAATGCAGACGATTTTGAAGGAAGGATAAATAGAAAGAAAATAACACTTACATTCATAGATGTTGATATGTATGAAAAAAACAAGGACAGCGTTCTTGATTTTAGTCCTGTTTTTACCGTGGCGAAAGGTGTGACATGGAGATTTGTAAGGTCATTGAAAGATGAAGTCAGAGACAGATTCATAATTTTTTCTATGGACAAGTATCTTGTAATTCCGCTTAATTTCGACGGATACAGATTTAAACCATACGGAATTGAATTTGATGGTGTGACATACTCAAGGAGTAGAAAACCAAAAATATCAATACATGATCTTGAGATTATTGATCTCATCTATTTCGGCAAGATAATTCCGAAGATGGAGAATCAGAGAAGATTACATTCGGTACTCGGTAATCTGGATATCAAGATGCCGGATATCGAACGGGCTATCAGTGCGAACACTTCGGAAAAACATTCCATCCTGTGAGGGAAAACGTCGTGGAAATAACGAGAACCCATATCACCGGTGGGGCGGCCAATCCCGTCAGCCACATTGAAAACTGGTACGATCTTGCCGCTGTGCTTGGTCTGAAAACGGGGACCTTGTCGTATGCCTTGCGGGAGAGGGACAAACTTCAGACGAAGATAAGGCTCGGTGACCGTACCGTGTACAAATCAGGAAGGGCATTGAAAGTCATCCAGAGCAGGCTGACCACGCTTGTGGAGCCGCTCTTCGATGCGCTTCCAGGCAACGAATGCGCCCTCGCATACCGCACCGGAGTCTCGGCGACGGACCGGATACGGGAGATCCCCCATGCGAGGATGCTCGTGACCTTTGACATCAGGAAGTATTACGACAACGTGACGCTCCGGCACATCGAGGAGTGCCTGCGTGGATGCGGGTTCCGCACGCTCGGAGCCAGGCTGGTCGGCAGATACTGTGTTGTCAGGAGGGAAGGGCGCTGTACGCTTCAGCAGGGAAGCCCCGTGAGCCCGGCGATCTCGAACATCGTCGGGCATTTTTATTTCGATACACCGATCAGGGCATGGCTTGGATCGGAGTTCCCGGATGTGCGTGCGACCTATGTCCGCTACTGTGACAATATCGCGCTTTTCCTGCATGACGGGGTTCCGGAAGGATTCACGGACAAATTCAAGTCATTCGTCAGGGAGACGTTCAGGAGCGGCGGGTTCCGTACGCACAAATGGAACTGCATCACGGACTCCAATCCGGTGAAGAACCAGAAGTTCCTCGGCGTCGTCCTCAATGCCGAAGCCCGCGTGGAATTGGTCGTCGTCGACAGGCTGCGGGCCATCCTGTTCAACTGGTGCCTGTTCGGGGGGCAGTGCACGGCCGACCGGTTCATGTCCGAGGAGGGTATCCAGCTCAGGGACTTCATGTTCGACGGCATGAAAGTAGGAAAGCTCCGGCAGATCATGCGCGGGCATATCAACTATGTGAAGCGCATCAACAGCAAACATGGCTTATGGCTCGACAAGCTCCTGGGCGCTGCGTTGTATCTTGACGAAAAAGGCATGCCTGCCTGCGCCAATGAGGAAATGTTCCGGCGCGTGAAAAAGTACAAGGACTGCAACGAGTCCTACGATGACTTCATGGCCGGCATCACCTCGATCACAGGTTAATATACTTATATTGTTGCAAAGCTCCTAAACAAGTAACGGATGGCGGACAATCTCTGTCTGACTTCGCCATACTTGTTTAGGAGCTTTGCGTTGGAAGAGAAAACAGTTGCCGCACAATATGCAAATTCGTGCATAGAACAGTGCGAGACAGTGTGTAGGGATACATGCGAGCCTGGAGACATTTTAGCTGATGGAGAGGTAGAAAACCGTGAAAGGCTCGCAGGTGTCTTCCAGCGCATACACAGACGGCACACGGCGCGGAAGGTGCATGACCGCACGCCGTATGCCGCATGCCGCAAGTGTGGTGCCATGGCCTGGGAACAGGCCTACGATGACTGGTACTGCTTCCGGTGCGGGAATCGCGGCTACTGGCACGGCGCCGGTGCGAAACGTGAGTTCGTACAGGGGGGCGCGCATGGAGCCTGATGCCAATCGGATATTTGTCGGCATCGACCCCTCGTCACGCAATACCGGCGTCGTCTGTCTGGACGGGGATGGGCGGCTGGTGGCCGCGGTCAACGGACGTGATTTTTTTAGCCCCGGGAAAGAGGCCTACGACATCTGGCGCCACGTTGCCCAGGCGTCCGGCATCCGCGATTTCCTGTCGGCGTTCTCCATAGCCGCCATAGCCTACGAGGACTACTCCTTCGGGAGCGTCCACCGTGCCTACACGCTTGCCGAGTTCAACGGCATCCTCAAGGCCGGCCTGCTCGATGTCTTTGGCGGTATCCCAATTTTTGTGGCCCCCACCGTGAACAAAAAATTCGGCACGGGAGACGGCAGGGCAGGGAAGGAAAGCGTCATGGAACGCGCTGGAAAAGAGTGCCCGGACTTGCTGAAGCTGCCTGAAAAACAGCTGACGTCAGACGTTTGTGACGCGTGGTCATTGGCGAAACTCGCCTGGTATGTTGTCGGGCCGGAAAAGGCCGCGAAAGCGGATTTCGGCAGTGATCTGCTCAGGACACGGCTGGAGATCGCGGCATCCGTCAGGGAAAAATACGGGATATTTAAAGAAAATTGAAACCGGAACCAAACAGGGAACTGTATAAGGAGAAAAATAAATGTCTTTGAACGGACATACGCATGGTTCATCCCGGGAAGGATACGGTGAGGAATGTCAGGACTCCCGCACGAAGCTCGTGCTGGTCATGTGCGACATGAAGAAGGGGGCGTTCGACTTCATAGGCGAGGAGCTCCCCAGGCCGTATTCCGGAAACGTCCGGTTGCGCAACGCCCTGGTGCTCGCCTACGGTGAGAAGCTCGTCCTTGAGCGTCTGGACGACCTGCACGTCCCGAAGGGCATGATCGACCTGGCGTATACGGAGACAGTCGTGGAGATCCCTTCGGACTGTGTGGCGTATACCGTCACCTTCCCCGCCGACTCGGCCTGCGAGCTGGCAAGGATGTACGGGGACTTTTTCACTGTGCCTGTGCATTAGGCAGAACGGAAAACCAGCAAACCTTAACGCGATGGTGCCGGATTGTCAGCTCAATCCAGAAAGTCGATCACTCCACTGGGCACATTGTTCCCGGGCGGCAGCGGGTCACGGTAACGCATGGTTCGCGCCTGTTCGGCCAGAGTTGGCAGGCGCACGGCGATAGTTCCCCGGGAGTGCTCCGAAGGCAGACCGAACTCCCGCACGCCGTTGACACTTTTTTCGTAAAGACGGACAAGCCAGCCGGTTTGCCCGTCTTTTTTCATATCGGAGGTCGACCAGGTGGCCATACGAAAGTCCTATTGGATGACGGTGGCGCGGACGTCCCGGCAGATGACGGAGACGGTGGACGTGACGGGCACGGCCCGGCGCCAGGTGATGGTCGTGGCCCTGTCGCCGTCGCTGCCGGAGGCCTCGTCGTAATCGACGCCGCGCACGCACAGCAGGCCGTCCACGAACACCTGCAGGCCGTTCCCGCCGACAAGGTATTGGGGAACGGTATACGTATCGCCATCCGCGTATTCTTTCAGACGGGTACCCGGCAGGGAATCGGCGCGTTCCGTGATCACGCCCAGGCCGTAATCAAGCATGGCGGACTGGACGATCAGCCGCATGAGGTCCTTGACGGTCACGATGGTCCCGTCGAGGATGCCCGCGTTCTGGAGCCCGCTTACCGGGATCTCGATCCGTATGTCGTGGGACGGGTCGATGGTGTCGTTGAAGCGGATGTAGTCCGAAAGGTCTCCGGCTTGTCCGGCCTCGACATACTGTTCCCGTTCCCCGGCCTCGCAGAGGATGCCGTCAAGGAAGACGCGGATCTGACCGGCGCCCACGATGTATTTCGCAGGCAGCTGGAACTTTTCGTTCGCCGGGATGGCCTCTTCGCGTGAGCCGGCCGCGGACGTGAAGATATGCGCCGTCCACGGCTCTTCCAGCTGTGTCAGACGGCTGTCGGTACGGTTCATGTACCAGTTGAACCACTCGTGGGGCGGGACTTCCTTGATCCAGCCCTGTTTCTGCTTGTCGGTGCTGGGGGCGGCCACGTTGTTTTTCGGGGCTTCGGACGCCCAGATGACATTTGCCTGCATGTCTAATCCTCAAGTTTTGATGTGAACAACGCGGCGCCGAAACCAGCGGATCTCTCCGCGCCGTAGAAGCCGAACCGTATACGGTCGGCCGCCAGGGTGTTGAAGCTTGCATCATTGAAGCCTGTCGCCCGCAGGGCGCCCAGGAAGCCGAAAAAGACCTCGATCGGGACGAGGCTGAAGTCTGTGGGCTCCGACCAGGCAGACCACTCACCGATATCGGACTGGTGCCGGCAGGCGACCGTGTATGCGCCGTTGACCGGCAGCGTGCCCTGATCGATCAGGTCTATTGGTGCCTGTCTGCCGGTAGTGAACGTGACCACAGGCGTGCCCGTGGCCTTGTCAGAGATGCGGTATTCCGTCTTTGTGAACGGGTCGCGATAGGCATTGAAGTACCCGGTGTTGTCCAGCACCAGCAGGTCGCGGAACACCTGCTGGTTGGGGGTGGGGCTCGTGATGTCCGGCGTCCTGATGGTGCGCACGCTCTGTTTCACCGGGGTGGAGAACAGGGCCATGTGCTTCACCCGCACGCCGGGAGCATTTTTCGTGACGGCCACACGCAGCTGCGTGAATCCGCCGTCGACAAGGTAATATTCGTCGAACCACTGCTCATCGGCCGTCATGGAGACCTTGTGCAGCGTGGCGTCCTTCCACGCGCCGGAAACGCGGCCGTCACGGTACTGGACGGCCAGCTTTCCGGAACCGGTGTCACGGCGTATGACGAGCGTGCCGCGCGGCGACTGTTCCAGCACGGTCGTGATCTTGGAGTAGTACACGGCTCCCGGGGCGCCCGTAGCCAGTCCTTCCGCGATCTCCCAGTCCGTGTAGCCGAGGATCGCCGGTGTCCGGTAGGTATTCTTCAGCACGTCCTTGAGGATGATGCGGCCCTTGTCCAGCAGCTCCCTGATCTCGACTTCCTCGGCGCTGGCGCCGTCGGAGATGAGCAGGCGCATGCCCCGGCGCAGACCGGACGAATCCGTCACATCGACGCTGTCGTCGTCGGCGACCGCGCAGGTGACCGTGCGGTTTTCGATGTCCCGCATGATGAGGTCACCGGTCCACATCTCGAATTCGAAGCCGAAGTCCGCGTACTTCCAGTCCAGCAGGACCGTCTTCGTCAGGCCGTGGATGAGGATGCCGTCATTGCCGATGACGTCGACGACGTCCTTTTTCAGCTCCCCGACTTCTTTCGTGGCTCCTTCCAGCGCCAGGGTGACCGTCTTCAGCGGCACCTCGAACAGCAGCTTGCTCTCGTCGATGGCCGCGTCGTCAGCGACCATGTCGTTGGTCACCTGATGCCGTCCGCCTTCCGTGTGCTCGGCCTCGGCGCTCTGTTTCAGGAAAGCGGTACGCTGGACTATCTGCGTCGGCTGGATGTTGATGACACCGTCCTCGCCACCGAGGATGGCATCCGTCTTCTGGATGCGGTAGATGTCATCCACCCAGCGGGCTTTTTCTCGAATCTCTGCCATGAGTTACACCGTGGGATCCATGTGGATGTAGATATCGGACCAGCGGGAGACGCTGCCTTCCGTGTCGGCATGCCGGATGCGCAGGTACAGAGCAGGCGCATCAGCCAGCTCAGGAGGCAGGGGAAAGGTGATGCTCCCGTCTTCCATGTCTTCCGCCGGGATGGTGACGCTGTAATCGTCATCGCCCATGTACACGGATGCGGACACGGTGGCTTCCATGTACGCTATAGGGATTCCATACAGGGTTCCGTATTTGCTTCCCCTGATGGTTATATTTCCGTCGTGACATGAGGCGGAAAAGATCTCCGGCTGCCTGATGTCCTCGATCCAGGTCACAGCGACCACGGGGCGCACGACGATGTACCGGACTTTGAAAGGATACGTCCCGCCTGTGTAGCGCAGGCGGATGGTCATCGTGCCCTGCGGCAGGGCGAAATTGTCGTCCACCGTCCCGTCGGAGTATTCACGTCCGGGGAGAGGCTCGGCGGTGCGCCATACGGAGCTTCCCGCCAGGCGGTATTCCGCCGTTGCCGTTATCTCACCGCTGTCACGGCAGACGATCAGCCTGCCCGAAGAGGCGTCCGCCAGCACGTCCAGCTCTTTCGAGATGTAGGTGAAGTCACCGTTGGCCACGGCGCCGGTCAGGCTATCCGGATCCGCCAGCAGGTTGGTTGATGCGAAGATGCCACGATCGCGGGTGATGTGCAGGCGCTCCGTGCAGCGGATGCGCCTGTCGGTAAGGATGGACATGATGACGACTTCTTCGGGCCTGCCGCCATCCTCGTCGCATACGACGTACGACTTGCCGGTTTCGAGACCGGCCGTGCTTTCAACGTCCAGGGATTCGTCGCCATCGATCTCTCCCAGCAGTTTCGTGGACATGAAGTGCATGGAAGTCACGCTGTCCGTGAACAGCTCGTACGCACTGCGGTTCCCGGAGTATTCCTGGCTCAGCGGGATGAGGCGTATCATGGCACCGGAGAAGGACAGGCTCACGTCCTGCATCATGTCGGCGCGGGTACGAAGCTCTTCGGCGGTGAGCATGACTTTGCCGATGGCCGTATACAGATCCTTCGTGCCGTGGTCCAGGGCGAGACGGTCTTCCGGGATGTTGATGCCCGGCTTGAAGTCCTTGTCCTTCAGGGCATGATGCCCCTCAAGGCTGTGTCCGGTCTCCAGGAACTTCCTCAGATACAGCGTACGGTTGCCAAGCTGGAGCCACTGGATGTTCGATGGTCCGTCCTCGCCTGTAAGGGGGTCGTAGCCCAGCACCCTGTCCGTGATGGCCAGCTGGCGGATGTATTCATCCCACACCGGCTCGCAGGGAACGGCGAATGAGATCTGAGGCTCAGGCATCGCTTTCTCAGGCATTGCTCTCTTTTCAGGCATCGCCGCCCTCCATGTTTCCGCGGCTGTACTGGGCGCTTTCCGACCAGAGGGACACATTACCATCGTCCGCCCTGTAGCGGGCGCGCCACCATACGGACTCCCCGGGGGCCACGGGATGCGCGGCGAGCACGGTGTCCTCCAGGCCCCAGACAGGCGCTGGGTCGCTCGAGGCCGGGAGCGTCACGGTCTCGACGGAGTCGGCGAAGTAGTTGTCCGGCGCGAACTGGATCTCCGTGCCGGCATGCTTCGCGTCGTACAGGGCGCCGAAGCGCTGCAGCCTGAAGTCGGGCGCGATCACCACAGGGGTGCGCACGGTACTGGGCAGCACGCCCGTCGTGGTGGACATCAAGACGATGTGGTCGACGCCGGTGTCTCCCAGCGCGGTGATGCGGAAAGCCAGGCGCCCGCCGGGGACGTCGTATATGGAACGGTAATCGCCACTGACCTGATCCATATAGGTTCGGGTACAGGGCACTTCCGTCCAGTCGGTGGGGCTGTCGCTTTCCCGGTGGTATTCGACCATGAAGCGAACGTCTTCCTTGTGGCTGATGATGAGGCTGCCCTGTTCGATGCCGTCGAGCAGCGTCGTCAGCACGGTCATGTACGTGGCACCGGCATCAGCTTCCGCCTTGTTCCCGGCATATCTCCATGCGCTCTTGGTGAGAACGGCCGTATCGTTCGTGGAGAACTGCATGATCTCGTGCAGCAGCACACGCCGCTCGGTCAGGATCTCCTTGATGGTCACCTGCTGTTGCATGCCGGTCGTGCGGTCGATGATGAGGTAGGCTTCCCCGGAAGCGATGGTGGCCGTGTTTTCCAGGTCGATGGAATCGTCACCGGCGATGGTCTCGATGACCCGTACATCCTGGAATGCGTCGCGCAGGGAGAAATTGTCCGTGAACAGCTCGAAAGCGTAGCGGGTGTAGCCGTACTCCCAGGACATCATCAGGGCGTCATAGATGGCCCTGAGCGGTGTGCCCATGGTGCCCGAGATGCTGTCCAGGCCCTGTTTGATACCGGCCAGGATGACATCCAGCCTGTCGATGCCCTCCCGTATCCGTCCGGTAGGCACGGAGAGGCGCAGCTTGCTTTCGGCGATGGCCGCCAGACGGGCGATGTGGTGCTCGCAAAGCAGGTGGGATCCGTCCGGCTGGTGGTCCATGGCCAGCAGGGCGCGCAGATACTGGGTACGCCAGGCAAGCTGGCGTGCCTGCACGTTGTTGATACCGAATTCCCCGCCCATGACGGGGTCGGTGCGCTCGATGGCGTAGACCGGCGTGACCCAGACCGGCGACTCTTTCAGAACGTCCATTGGGCCCCCTAGAAGATGATGGACCACTCGCCGTCCACGGCGATGTCATTCGCCTTGTAGATGGCCTCGCGCGTCTTCCTCGCGAACAGGCTGTCGTCGTCGCACAGCAGGCCGTACTCGACGATATTCATGCCGTTGGCCTCCTCATAGCCAAGCTGCCACCTGAACCGTACGACGCCCGGTTCCGGAAAATCATGCCCCACGATGGCGTTGCGATACATGCCCGTGATGACGGTATCCGCAGGGGTAGGCGTTTCGTCGTTGACGCCGACGGCGAAACGGGTGATGCGTTTGGACTGGTCGCCCTCGCTCACCAGCCTGGCAAGGGCTTCCCGTGCCGTGTTCACGATCATGTTGTGATCGCTGTACTCGCGGATGACCTTCCCCGAGCGGTCGATGACCCGCATGGAAAAGACGCCCCGGAGGGGGGCCGTTTTGTCCAGGATGGAAAATTTAGCAGACATGGTAGCCTCTATGGTGGATTCACGTTGCTAAATATTGGGCGGGTGATGCCTTCCCCTTAAGGTCTTCTGGTGACTGTCACACGGAAGTCGTCATGCGTTGGCATGCATGCATCCGCGTATGCGCCGAACGACACATGCCCGCCGTCCAGTATGTCATTGCCGAACAGCATGTGGTTCTCGCCGAAGCGGTATGTACCGTCGGCATGGGTCATGCCCGAGTAGGTCAGGACGACGTACCGGTCGAGGTAGGGAGACGTATCCCAGGAGTAGGTATCCTCAATGGTCCTGTGCCGGGCGAGTATCTCGAGGATGTCGCTCGTGTTGTCGTGGGACAGGTCCCAGCCTGTATCGTAAGGGATCGTCCCGTTGAGGAAGGCCGCGCCCGTGATGGTCTCCTGGTGGCGAAGCTGCTTTTCCGGCGCGCAGGTATACGACTGCCCGCCGTCGAAGCGCATCGGGACGGCGACGGCGTCCCTGCCATGCGCCATGTGGGGATCCATGTAGTAATAATAGACGCCGTCGAAGCGTCGCGAGTGCCCGTAGTCGTATGCCGACGCCATGACCATGTCGGCATTCATGTCGTTGTCGCCATCCTCGGCCTTCTCCGTGTCGACGAACAGGGCCCGGAACAGGGGCTCGACAAGAGGATAGAGATAGACGGGGAATCCGGACTCAATGATCTTGTGGAATTCCCGGACCTGTCTGAGATATGTCTGGTACGTCTCGAAAGAGACACCGATCTTCACATAGACGGTGTTGTACTTGAGCACCTTGTCCATGAGCTCCATCTTTTGCTCATGGCTCAGCCCGCTGTTCCCATCGAGCAGGGCATCGGGGAATATCGAGTGTTCCCACCATCCCGGTGCGTTGACGTAGTCGAGTACCTCGTTGAACGTGGCCAGCAGCGTGAACTGCGGCACGGTATCGCCAGGCTTTGCCGTCAGCTTCGAAAAGGCATAGGTGTAATATTTGGACTTGTCCGTTTCGATGCAGATGTACGGAGCCTCGTCGATGATGCCGCGTTCAAGGTCGGCATTGACGTAGTAGCTGTCGACGATGGTCTCATCCCTGTACCGGGTATAGGGGACACCGTACATGATGTTGAGGACATCCGAGATGCTCTTTGTCGTCTTCGCGTTGGCATAGAAGCGCATGAGCGCCGAGACGAACCACTTGTACTGCTCGCCGTCATTCGACTTCCGGTACAGGAACCGCCCGTAACGGTTGTAGATGACCGTGCTGGACAGGGCCAGGTCACAGGCCCAGAGCAGGATCTTTTTCCGGCCGCTGATGTCAAGCTCGTACGAGTAATCGGCGATGCCCCTGTCACCGAAGAGGTCGACATAAAAGCGGTAGCCCTTGCCGGGGATGACATCGAAGTGCCTGCCGCGCTCCAGGACGACAGGAGCCTCGAACAGGGAGGTGGTCAGGTACGCCGTGTCGACGACACCGGGGAAATCGACCTCGTAGCAGGCCACCTCCGTCCTGTACTCGTCCGTGTATACCGCACGCAGGTCCGCCGCGTCGATGACGAGCAGTTCGAACTGGCTTGCATCCGTGATGGGCACGTCCAGGATGTTCGAGGCCCGAACGAGATCCAGCAGCCGCGTATATTCCTTCGAAACAGCGGCCATGCTCCCGGACGCGGCAAGCGAGACCGGGACAAGGTCCCGGTAGTAGGCCGTCCAGTAGTCGCCCAGGGCCGTAAGCATGGATCTGGCCTGAAGGGAGTGGTCGCTGATCTCCAGCAGGTGGGTGGCCACATCCGGGGAGATACCTTCCGCCTTGTACGGGATGATCGCCATACGCCGGCCCCCTTACGATTTGGAGAAATTCACGGTCACGAGCCCCTCATCGGTGTAGAGCTGCACCGTGTTGTCTGAAAGCTGCGCCGAATGGGTTTCCGTGATATCGGCGACGGAGAACTTGTCCGGCATGTCGAACCGGAGGACTTTGCCGTTGAGCGGATCGAAGAGAGAGCCCTTGCAGACCACAGGCAGCCTGATCTTGTGGACGGCATCCACAGCGTCGTGGACGGCGGCCACCAGTTCGGATGCGACCCAGGGAGCGCCGGTCTTCACCAGGTTGGAGACGTAGTCCGTGGCCGCCAGCCGGATGCGGGTCGAAATATCAGCCAGCTCTTCTTCGGAGTAGCCTGACTGCAGGGGGACGAGCGTCACATCGAGCACGGGGCGCAGCACCAGGGGGATCTTGTGCTTCACCAGGGGGTCGTAGCAGACGACACGCTGCCCGCCGGCCCGGACGAAGTCGCTCACCCGGTTGAGCACGGGGTCGGTAAGGATCTCCAGGGTGACCTTGTCCAGGCCGGACGTTCCGGAGACCCTGATGGATTCCGGCAGGTAGTTCCCGCTCCCGAAGAGCGTCTCCTCGCAGGCGACCTCAAGACCGGTGGGGGTCCCGTCGATATACGCGCCCGAGAACCCGGCGACAGAGACGTCCCCAGGAAACTGGCCGGTGCTGACATATCCTTCGGCGTCCGCTGCCACGTCGTACATCTGGCGTGTGAGCTCCGTGGCTATCCAGATGTCGGCCTTGTTGCCGACATGGACGCGCACACCCTGAAAATCCACGATGTCCCGGAGCTGTTCCTTTTTCCCGTGCCCGGCCACATAGAGGTCGATGATCTCGTCAAACTCCTCGCGCAGCACGGTGTTGATGGCCCTGTCCGTGATAAGCTCCCGGGTGGTGATGGCTTTTTCCGCGCGGCGGATGAAATCCTCGCTGCTTTCCACCAGGACACCGGCGACGAATTTGGACGGTATCGAAGCGCGCAGGAAGTAGATGTCGCCGACGGTCGCGGATACGGTATCCGTCACGTCCGGGGCAAGGTCGGAGTTCCCGTCCGAGCGCACGGCGACGTCGATATAGTATTCGTTGATGTTGTCCGTGGAGTTGTACAGGCAGCCGAAGCTGTCTTCCGTAAAGACCTGTTCACCGTCGGCCACAAGGGAGAGGGGGGCGGCCGGGACCACCGGCGCGGTGGCCGGTTTTGTAGCCGTGCCGACCGGCTGGCCGTCTTTGTACTGCAAAAAGTCGACCGGTTGCAGGAACCAGAGGCGGACATGACCGTAGGAAGGCTTGCCGTCGTTGCGCGTCACGAACCAGTTCGACAGGATGCCGTCCACGGCGTCGTCGTAGTCCTCCTGACCGATGGTGTCCTTCAGCTCCAGGGCTTTCTGGAGGCTCTGGTAGGCGCTGGCCCTGTCCACCATCTGGGCGAACAGGCCGTAGATGACGGCATTGGGCTTGATGACGGCGTCATGCAGGCCGGTACCGTCCTCGAGGGAGCCGGAGTAGCCGGAGTCACGAAGGAACTGGACGATGGTGTTGACCGCGGAATCGAACCGCTCTCTGGAAAGGATAAGATCGCTCATGAGGAAGCCTCAGTTACGGCGCCGGTCTGTCGTGAGGGCCACGACGGCGCGGTTGTTCTTCGTGGTCAGTATCTCCAGGTAGACGTCCACCCTGTCCGGGGACAGACGGGCGTTGTAGCGGATGTCAAGAACGTTGATGCGCAGCAGGCGCTCCTGGTCGTTCCCGTCGGTCCTTTTGATGAATTCGGTACAACGTCGTACGTCGTCATGGACTTCGAGCGTCAGTTGCGGGATGAACGCCTGGGAGATCTGGGTATGGTGCATGGAAACGCCGCCGTATCCGGGGTCAAAGGCGTCCGAGCCCCGGCCGGTGAGCAGGTATTTCACGACCTTGCCGGCAATGACTTCGATGCCGGAGGCGGATGGGTCCTCAGGTCGCACGAGCTGCATGTACTCGCTGGAATTCGTCTGGTCGGTGTAGTTGCCCGTGGGGTTGTACAATCTGAGGTCGAGCACGGCCTATCCCTCCGTCGTGGTCTGGGCCGCTTTGGCTTCCTTCGTCCCGGACAGCATGGCCAGGATCAGCCCCTGCTTGTAGGCGAGACGCGACTTGCGCGTATCGAGGTCCCTGGAGGCAAGGTCATAAAAATCCTTGCGGTCCCGGTTATACAGTTTGGCCATGCGGGTGCAGGCCTGCGTGGCGTCGTAGGCGTCGGACATGGCCAGCAGTTCGGCGGGCATCTTGGCGTGGACGGAGGTGAAGACGGCGTTGGCGATGGCCCTCCCGTCCGTGGAGAGGGCGGTCATGCCTTCCTTCTGGGGGAGCTCTTCCGGCGTCTTGTCGTCCGTTTCCCCCGAGGCCGTCCTGTCCCCTTTGGACAGCATGGAGCTCATGGAGCCCAGGTACTTGATTATGTCTGTGGCTGAGGCGATGCTCATCAAAAATTCCTCAGTGGTTTGAAACCTCCCCCTTCAGGAAGAGGCAATCCGCACGACCCCTGTCCGTCGGCTGCGGAGTCAGTCGGCGGAACGGTTAGAACAGGCCGACTGTGGATTGAAACATGTATGGCTCCGGGTCAGGCGAATTTGCGGCGGATGCCGGGGCGGGCCATGATGCCCTCGATCTTCCTGCGCAGGAGGTTTTTGCGGTAGGAGAGCTGCGAGAGCGTGATGCCGAGCTTTTTCTGGAGCTCCGCGTTGGAGAGCACGGCGGCGCCGTTGAAGCCTGTCGTGTGTTCGAAAAGACGCTTCTCGTCCGGGGTCAGCTCCATGTAGATGCCGGACAGCAGCATGTCGTCATCAGCATCGTCACTGGCGGAGAAAAAGTCGCCGGAAACGGCAGGGCCGGATTCCAGCAGGTCACGCCGGTTGTAGTCCCGGAAACGGGTTATCTCCGAAGCAGTCCAACCGAGTTCGTCATGCAGTTCGTCCGTGGTCGGTTCCCGGCCCAGGACCGTCGTGAGCTGGTCTACGGCCATGTTATAGGTGTTGACCTTCATGGTGATGTTCTCGGGCATCCTGACCGTGTTCTGGTGCGTATAGACGATACGGCTGAGGGGGAGCAGGGAGTTGGTCACCCATGTGGCCAGCGCGGCGCCGGAATGCGGGTTGTAGCTGTCCAGGGCCTTTTTCGTGAGCAGCTTCGCCTCGTTGAGCAGCACGTCGCGCGGGATGGGCCCGGCCCATTTGTTGACCTGGTTGTTGATGACGCCGCTGAACCTGTCCAGCAGCTTGCCGAGGTTGTCGGGCGACGGGACGCGCTTGTATGCGTTCCAGAGACGCATGTCTTCGTCGACGAAGGCGGCGTTGACAGGGACGGGTCGGACTGCGGGCATAAAAAACCTCCGCGGAAAGATTGTCCGCGGAGGTTGGGGGGATACAGGTGGGAAGGCGGTTCAGGTACACTGAATAATATAGTTCAACCACATGGTTTTACCCAGCGCGCCTTATATCCCCGCCCTGAAGGGCGAGGCTTTACAGCGCGCTAGGTAACTGCAGCTTGACCGGGCACGCCTGTTTGCACGCGAGGATCGGCACTACTCATAAACCATCATCGCGAACTCCTTCGCCTGTATCTGAAGCAGCAGGGAACGCACATCGGATTCCACCTCGGTAATAGCCTCACCGGCATCAAGTGTCTGTGCTCCATCCTTTTTGGTGCCTTCCCGGCCTTTGTCCCGGGCTTTCTCCATGATCTTGTCCATGATCTTGTCCGCGGCCCCCTTTTCACCTGTTCCCTGTGTTCCGTCAGCAGTACCGGAAGCTGTGTCATTAGCTGTTCCGTTTATGGGTCCAATACGGGAATCAATCATGGAGCCTGTACCGGAATCATTCGAACCTTCCTCAAAAGAACCTACCTGCTCTTTTTCCGGCATGTTGGAAGAACCGTCCTCCATACCGTTCCCGCTTTTTTCTCTCTTTTCCTCTTCCTTTCCAGTTTCCTTTCCAGTTTCCTTTCCCGTGACAGTCCTGAAGATCTTCAGAGGACGTCTTTTTTCAAGGAAATCGCCATTCAACTGAAGAGGTGTCTGCGGGCCCTCCGGACCGTTCCCGTACGTCGCCGTGAAACCCATGAATGCGCAGTAGTCTTCGAAAGTGACGATGTTCCTTCGCATGTACCTGTAGGCTTCACGCGGGTTGCTGTGGGGCGATGCCGTGGAGGTGTCCGGTGACGTCAGTTCCGAGAGAAGGGTTTCGTAGGACACGGCATCGGCACCAGGCACTCCCGGAGCGCCCGGCGTACCGAGGATGGTCTGGTAGATCTCCGTCATCCGGCTTTGGGACTGCGTGATGTTGTCCACCGCCGTCAGCGGGTGGTTGATGGGGATCGTCGCGGCTTCCTTGAGCAGCCTGGCGAAGTTCATGCTGATGCTCGTCCTGACCTCGGTGCCGGAGATGCTGTGCTCGACAGCCAGGACGTGCCCGGCGAAGGCGAAGTGGGTATCGTTGTTGTCGAAGACGACACCGGGGAACCCGGGTGTGACGTAAGGAGCGAACTGGCAGGTCGCCGTGAGCTGTCGCGGGGCGTACTTGAGGTTGAGCAGCTGCCGCCGGCAGAAGCGCTCCTTGAAGATCTTCTCCGTCGCCAGTGTCGAACCGGTGTTGTCCTGTACCCCGCTGTTCATGAAGGGGATGTAGTGGAACCAGCGCGGGGTACCGACCTGTCTTACCCACGGCCCCGTGAATTCCTCGACCTTCAGGAGCTCGTTGCTCAGGGCCCGGATGCCGTTTTTCAGCAGAGCGTCCGGAACCTCGAAGTTCTGGTATGTCTCGGAAGGGTAGAAATCCAGCAGGCCGGTCTGGGCGAGCTTGCTGCTGGTATTCCCGCTGACCAGCTGGGCGAGGGGGCCGAACAGGTTGCGGATCTGGATGCGGGTAGGGGAGCCTTTGTACTTCTGGCTGGTCTGGATGCTCGTCACCAGGGTACGGTGCAGGACGTTGCACTGTGGCGGAAGGGAATCCGTCAGCAGCGGTTTCATGCAGGACGACACCAGCCTGGCCGGGATGTCCTTTTCTTGCGTGCCGGTGTCTTTCTCCATACCGGTTTGGGCCTGCTCCGCACCGTTTTTCATACCGGTTTGGGCCTGCTCCGCACCGTTTTTCTCCCCGGTGCCGGAGCCCGCGTCGGCGGGAATGGCCGCGTGGTAGGCCGGATTGGCGATGTAGAGGTATTCATATTCCATCTCGTCCACAAGGAAGGTCAGCAGCTCGCGCAGCGTCTGCTCCTCGGAAGCGTTCACGGCGCCACGCACCAGCAATTCCATGGCATGGAACGTTTGCATGCCATAGATCATCGGGAAAGCTGTAGCCATATCGTCCGTTTCCGGCAGCCCGGCGATCTTCCAGGCGGTCCCGTCATTCCCGGCTTTGTCGAAGTAGGGGAGGTATTCGAAACGGTCGAGCAGCCTGAGCGCTTCCGCCTGGTCGCGGAAATACTGTGACAGCTTCGACGCGTGGAGCTGCCCGAGCGGGGGGTGGTACTCCTCGCCCGTTTTCGGGTCCGTCTGCCCGGCCATCTGCATGAAGGCGTAGATGTTTTCCAGGTACTGCGACGGGTATTTGATGGGCAGGCCATTGTCCAGGGGATTGAGCCCGTAGCGGAACAGGCAGTGCGGGAAGGTGATGTCCGACGTGGCAACGTAGGCGGCCTGTTCCTGGTTGCCGGCACCGGACATGAGGAACATGTCGTCGAGCTGCGTCATGAAGCGCACCTTGCAGTCGCCGAGGATGTCGAAGTACGAGATGGCGTTGATGGTGACACTGCGCTCGAGAGGGCTGTTCATGTAGACCTTGGATTCGATGAATCCCTCGAAAAGCAGGATGAAGTGCGGCGACTCCACCATGGTCTCCTGCACGAAAACGTGCACGGGCACGCGGTCCGCCTCCCCAAGGGAGAAGAGTTCCGGGTACGCCGGGAGGGCGATCTCCGCTGTGGGAGGTTCATTGAAGACACAGCGGATGTTCACCGAGATCGTCGGCAGCAATATGCCGGCGATGTAGACCCGGCACTGGAGAAGGTTTATGTTTGCGTTCTCCGCGGACAATGTACCGTTTTGCGGTGTCTGATCGAGATCGGCCATCGGCGAATGCCTCTTCTGGATTCCGGATTTTGAAATGTTGGCAGGTTAAAATCTTCGGCCCCGTTTTTTCGCCTAAATATTGCAAAAAGGCGCCGCGATGTTGCGGCGATTTTTTAGCCATCAGACAGTCAGCAGGCTGGAGTGGTACCAAAACTGCTCGTGCTACAAAATACTGCGCAATATTTACACAAACCTGTTTGACAGAAGACACAGGAGTACGGTTTGGCCTATCGAAGCGGCGGTAAAGAAAAATATTTTGTCAAGGTGCACACTATAAAGATTGAAGAATTCAGTGTGTATGCTGACCGGATCTCAGATGCCCGGCAGCTTGTACACAATACTCCGTTCCCTGAATTGCGCGGAGGAAGAGAGTGTACGAAAATAACCATTAGCGACGAATACAATACAGGTGCCGAGACAGAGTACATCGGAGACTTCACCTTGTTTCCCGAAGAGGAGATTCGTGTACTCCGGGACGTGAGCGCTGCCGGTCAGTCAAGCGGTGGCGACTGATTTGCCGGACCAGTTTCAGCCATCACACCATCAGCAACCGGACTTCGTCGTCCGCCTTCGACGTCTCGCCGCCATCAGTGGCGCTGCTCGATACGCTGTCAGCTACGCCATCCGTGCCGTGCAGATAGTCGAACGTCACGAGGCTGCCGTTGTGGGACACATTGAGTGACAGGACAAGCATGGTGAACGTGACGATAAGAACGTCTTCCTGTGCTCCGCTCTCACTCAGCTGCATGCCCGTTACCGGACCGGTGTAAACGGAGTCCAGACATCGCAGGACGGGAACATTGCCCGTCCTGGCCACGGCGGAAAGGCGCAGCCTGTTTTTGTAGCAGTCAACGAGGTATTGCTTTCCGTAATTCTCCGGGCCATCCACGAGGACGCAGCTGACCGTCATGTGGAGCGGTTTCTTGCCGAAACATATCGCCCCGAAGATGTCCCCGACATAGTGGGAAAGCTGCAGGTGCTCTTCAAGATTGAACTGGACGCTCTGGACGAGGAGATCGATGTCGAGGGGGGACGTGGCCGTCGCCGATTCGTAAAAAGCCGCACGGCCTGTGAAATCGTCCGGACTGTACAGCGAATCGAGCGCCGAAAGCGTGTCTTCCGGAGTGGTCGGCTTGCGCCAGTCAAAGGCGTCTGTGGTCGATGTCCCGATCGATGTGGAAAGTTCTTCTGCTGGCATATGGCTAGACCGCAATATTTTCGCGAGGTTTGGAGGACGCCGGCGCACCGCTCCCGACAGGTTTCAGACTCGTTTCCGGGTCGGAGGACGACCGCAGGGCTTCGGGACCGTCTTCCTTTTGTTGAACATCCTGCTCACCTTTCCCGGCAGCCGACGTCGCCACCGACGGCTCCGTACCGTAATAGCCGAGCTTCAGGGGGTCACGGCTGCCCGTCATCCTGTAGCCATAGGCATGCCCCTGGATGCTGATATCGACGTAGCTCTCGTTCTCCACGGATGATTCGAGGACGAGGGCTTCGATGATGATCCTGAAGGTCGTGTCCTTGCTGACGAAGGTGCAGGTGCGCTCCTCCAGGTCCAGCTTTCTGGCGCGCAGTTCATCGACGTAGCGCCGCAGGAACTCGAAATGGTGATCGTTGGACGCTGTCCGGAGCAACTTGCCCGTAATGTTGATCTGCACCGGCAGGGCACCGGCGGCGAAGACGGACACGTTCTCCGACAGGGTATTGTGGACAAGGGATTTCTCCGAGTGTCCTTCCGTGATGCTTGTGATGATGATCTGCCAGAAGTTCGCCGCCGGTCCCCCGCTTTCCGGGCTAAACAGCCCTCCAGAAGCGGACAGCCCTCCAGAAGCGGACAGCCCTCCAGAAGCAGACAGCCCTCCAGAAGCAGACAGCCCTCCTGAACCGCCGGTGCCCAGCGCGAAATACCCCGTCCTGGCCTTGGTGAGGGACGCCGCCTTGCTCGAGGAGATGTACCCCGCATCGAAGACGGAGACCGTATCCACCGGAGTGTCGCGTCCGTCTGTATTGTAGCCGTAGACCTCGTCGTAGAATCCCTGGATATCGAAAGATCTCTGAATATCAAAAGCCATCGGGCGCCTCCTACAGCTTTTTCTGCAGGCCGGCCAGCGTCTGCCTGACGCCGTTCAACGTGGTGACAAGATCGCCTTTCAGCGTCTCGTTAAGAGTGTTGAGCGTACCTGTAAGGCCCTGCATGGTGTCTGTCATGGTGCCGGACGCGGTTCCGGCTTTATGGCCCGCGAAGTAGTCCGCCTGCTGCTTCTGTATCTCGCGAAGCGCGTTGGCCTGCGCCATGCCGGGATCGGTCTGGGCGGATGCCGACGCCTCATCGAACGTCGTGGTGGCGCCTGCCGTGTAGGCATCGGCCCCGTATTTGCCGGGATCGATGGAGCCGGTACGCTTCCTCTCCTCGGCCATTCGGGCGACAAGGGCCTTGTCGGCCGGTGTGCCGAACATGGCGACACGACGCTGGAACTCCTCGAAATTCGACAGGGCATCCTGCGCGGAGTTGAAGCGGTTCTTCTTCGCGAGCTCATTCAGGCCGGCAGAGCGGCGTGCCACGTTGGGCGCGAGTATCCCCAGCGCGACGCTCCCTGCCGCTCCGCCCATCGCGTCCCGGTTACGGGTCATGAACAGCCGTGAGGACACCTTGTTCTCTTCCCAGAGCCGTGCGCCGACGTCGCCAAGGGCATCAAGTGTTTTCTGGTCCGCGGAGAAGCTCCGTATCTCGTCCGCCCGCAACGTGCCGTCGCGAAGCATGCGTCCGACCGCCTGACCGTCCATGCCGTAGAGCCCGGCGATGCGGTCGATCTCCGTGCGGATGTTCCCGCGCTCTTTTTCGTTGGCCGAAGAGTTGTAGAACTTGGTGAGCGCACGCAGGGACACAAGCTGGCCATAACGGGGATCGGCGGACATGGCTGCCTGCACGGTAGCCAGGTCATCCTTGCCGAGACCGCGCAGGGCTTTGCCCGAGTAATCCTCCCACGCTTTTTCAGACCGTCCGGCGTAGAATTCGTTCAGCTTCCTGCTGCGCAGTTTTACGGCGTCCTCTTCCGCCCTCTTCCAGTCGATGAGCCTGCGACTCACGTCATCGTCTTTGCCCAGGTCGCCCCTTCGCACGGATGCGGTCGCCAGCAGGCCCTGGACTTCCATATCCCCTGAAAGCGCGTCTACAAGCTCACCACGGGCCTTTTCATTCAGATCCGGACGCTGCTGCGCGATGAGCCGGTCCAGGGCTTTACGGGCCTCTTTCCGGCGGCTCACGGGGGCGTTCAGGGCTCGGTAGTCGACATCGAAGGCGTTCGTATCACGCAAGGCGGTATCGAGCGCGTCCTGGCCGATATCCATCCCGAGCTTTTTCGAGAGCAGTTCGGCATCATCCTTGAGGGAGCCTCCGGACAGCTTCCGGCTGAGGACATTCGAGCCGAAGTAGGCATTCATGCTCATGGCATCGTAGACCGTCCCGTCCACCCCCTGGGGGTCCAGAGCGAACTGGGCCGCGGACAGCTCGCTTGTAAGGCGCTTGATGTCTTCGTCGAGGTTGTTGTTCACGGCGGCCTGGCTTGTGGTCGGAGCCTTGCCGTCGAGCATGTCGAACGCGGCCTTGTAGGCCAGCGTCTGCCTGCTGTTGGCTTCGTAACGTCCGTAGGCGCCGTTGGAAGGCGACAGGTTGTTGCGAACGGCCGCATAGAGGCGGTCGAGGAGCTGCTTTTTGCCTTCCGTCGAGGACAGGAGCTTGCGGGCTTCCTCCACGGAAACATTTTTGGCAAGGACACGGTAATCAGCCTCGGCGCCCGTATATTTTTGGTATTTCCTGTTCCATCCTCCGGGACCACGGTTATTGGCCTGGTCCGTCAGGACGCGCCGGAAACCCTCGTCCTTGAGCATCAAGCCGAGGATCTGGCTCCAGGATTCCTTTCCGCCAGCCTTCCTGTAAAGGCTGTGTGTATATTGTTCACGCGCTTCCTCATAATACGCCTGCCGCAGCCTGTCTTTCTTGCCGGACTTCAGGACGTTGTCCCAGGCGCCCTGCAGCAGACCGAGTTTTTCAGTTTCCGCAGCTGTCAGCCCCAAACCGGCGGCTTCTATTTTTTTGTTGACCTCGCTCTCGGTACTACCGGTGATTTTCCGCAAACGCTTGTCTCCAAGCTTTTTACGGGCACGCTCCAGCACGTCGACATCAGCGCTGTCTTTCGCAAGGTCGATGCCCTCAGCCCGGAAAGCTTCGAGCAGGTCCCTGTTTTCCGGTTTGTTAAGAAAACTGATCAGGTTTTGCGTCGTGAACTGGTGGGAGCCGAACGACGAGCCTCCGGTATCGGCGTAGCCGTGCCAGACCCTCGTTTTCTTGTTTTTCTTCGCACGCCCAGAGACCTGCCCGCCTTTTACCCGGAAGCTGACTTTTTTCATCCCTTCGCCGCTTGTCTCCTCGGAAAGCATGACAGGATTACGTCGTTCCCATTCGTCAGGGTCCAGAGCCCCGGTCGTCCATATGGATTCATCCCTGGACAGAGACATTCCCTGCGCGGCCTTCGCGGCCTTTCTGAGCGTCTTCTCGTCGGCAAGGGCGGACGAGGTAGGCCCCACATCGCTGTTTACGCCATTGATGTCCGGGATGTAGCCATTGGCCAAAGCATCGTTACGCTCGACATACCCGGCGTAGGCACCCGCGATACGGCCAAAGGTGGCCTCACTGAATTTGGTGAGCGTCTTGTCGAAGTCGCGGGCGAGGCGGCGGAAGGGGGTGGCGGCAAGGTCCTCTTCCTCACGGCGCTTTTGCCGGGCAAGGTGCGCTTCGCGTGCCACCTGCTCCCGGAAGTCGTCGCTGTGGAGCTGCTGCGCCTTGATGCGGGCGATCTCGGGTGAGTAGCCTTCCATTCGATAGCCGAATTCCGTGGCGGCCATGCCCGACCTGCCCACCTGCTTGCCTACGGCATGTGCCATGATGCCGCCCAGTACGTCGCCGCCGTATTTGTCCACGGCTTCGCCCCAGAGGTCGGGTTTGTTGCGCTGGAAAGCCATCATGGAGTCCAGATGGTTCAGGCGGCCGGAGCGGGACACCAGGAGATTCATGGGATTTTTGCTGTTGAGGATGTCCATGGGACTGACGTTCCTGTCGAGCCCGGTCATGGAATCGTTCGCCAGATATGACAGGAGCAGATCCTGTATCTTCGTCTGGGCCACGGCATCCTGCTGCGTCATGGTCTGGACCATGCCCGACACGCCTCCGTGCCGGGCCACCATGGCCGGGTTGATAAGACCCATGCGTTGCGCCTGGGTGATCATGGCCGCGTTGCCCATGGCCTGGATGGAGCCCTGGTAGTTGTTCAGGCCCATGGACGAGAACAGGAAGGCCCCCTGCTGCCCGTAGGTGTTCACCATGTCACTGTGGCTCATGCCGGCCATGCGGGAGAACATGTTCTCCTTGCGCATGATGTCCCGGAACTGCGAGATGTCCGCGCCCATGGTCTGAAGGCGCTTGAACTCCTTCATCAAGTCCTTGAAGTCCGTCGAACCGGCGACCTCCATGACCGTCGTCATGGTATCGCGCAGCTTCTTGATGATGTCCTTGTACTGGGCGGCACTGCCCGCGTAGTCGAACATGCCGTTCTCGACGCCGAGCTGGAGCATGCGCCGGTAGTCGCCTTCCTTGAACAGGACGTCGCCGGCCGCGCTCGCACGGGTGAAGCTGTCGATGCTTCGCGCGGATGCCGCGTTGAAGCCCATGCCGGTGGCGAGGTTCACGTCGCGTCCGCTGGTGATCCTGGGCATGGTAAGGTTCTGGATCGCACGCAGGTCGCGGACACGGTCGACGACGGGCTCGGCAAGACTGGGCATGGCCAGACCGGCGAGGGCGCCGGGGATACCCCCCAGAGCGCCGAAGGCCAGCGACGACACGCCAAAATCCAGTACCGTGCCGCCGAGAGCCAGCATCTGGTCACCGGAATGGCGCCGGATGTTGCTCATGTACTGCTGCTGGTTCACAGCCGGGTTGTAGGTGTTGAACGTGTACTTGGGCAGGCCGAAGGGCGCGCCGTAGTTGCGGATCATCCATGACTGGAGCAGGCCGGGCATCTGGTTCTGGTAGCCGGTCGGCGTTGGCCCCGGCAGCGTACGGAAAGCGCCGTACTCGGCAGGAGTAAGATACTGCGCCTGCGGCATGTAGCCCATTTGGCCGCCGGTCAGGTACTGGGTGGCGAGAGGGCCGTAATTCGTGAAGATAGGTGCTTGTTCCTGCGTGATCACTTGCTGTCACCTGCCGTGGCGCTGCTGATGTGGTTGATGGTTTCCTTCAGGGCGTCCATGGCCTGCCGCAATTCCTTCAGCGAGGTGAAGCCCTGTTTCCCGGCGCTGTGCATGCCGGCCGCCATAAGGCCGAGATACCGGGTTCTGTCTTCATCGGTCGCCTGCCTGCGTCCAGGCATGTCCCGGCGTTGGGGGAGGCCGGCATCCTGTTTGTTGAAGGGAGAGACGAGGGCGGACACGGCGTCCAGGTACTCGCGCATGTTCTTCAGGTAGTCGTCCCGGGCCCCGTCCCGCAGGCCGGACGATACGGACAGGAGGAGGAAGACATCGAGCATGCGCCCGCCGAACCACTGGCCCAGCCCGTGCCTGTACGCCTGTGTGGCTGTGACATGCTCGCGCAGCAGGCGGAACTCCACGCTGCGCCTGTCATACTGCACCCCGGAATGCCTGAGGACCTCAGCCCTTACTTTTCCTTCCGGGGTCGCATAAAATTTTTGATGGCCCAGTCGGACGTGGCCACGGCGATGGTCCTGTCGAACACCGCCAGCTTGTTCACCAGGGCGTTCTGGATGATGTACGGCATGTCCTGGACGCGCTTCCGGGCCCTGTCGAAGTCCTCTTTCGTCTCGACGCGGTATGTCTCGTCCTTGAAGGAGACCAGGGACGCCGCCAGGTTGCAGACGGCCACCAGGTTGTTGTAACGCATCATGGACAGGCGTTCGTCACCGGCGGTCTCCCTGTCGATGGTCTCCAGGATGTAGTCGTCGACCCAGGAGGGGCGGATGCGGAACTCCGCCGGGATACGGTCGAACAGCTCGAACTTCCAGGAAACGTTCCCGGACGTGATCAGGTATTCCAGGACGTCACGGATGTCGTCATCGGAGATGTCCCGCGCGTGGAGAAAGTCCCGGTAGCTTTTGATGACGGACTCCGGGCCGAACTCCTCCAGCGGGCTTTTGAGGGTGGCGTCTCCGTCCACTTCAGGTACGGGCCGGGGCGTTTTTTCCTCGGCGATGGCCGCTGGGGGGATGGTGCCGCGTGCTTCCGTGCCGTGAAGACCTCGCGATGCTTGGCGAATATCCATGATCTCTCTCCTTATGCTCAGTCTGAAAAAACGAAATCCGAGCCGGTGACAAGCCGGCCCTCTATCTCACCGGTGACGGGGTCACCGACGCGGACGACGGGCTTGCCTTCGATAAACAGAACTTGTGATCGCCCCACGGACGTGCAGCTATGACCGCAGTCCCCGCGCCCAAGGCTGCCCGTGACGCAGACGTTCCTGTCCTCAATACGCGGGAACTCACCTGTCATCATGGTCCCCTGCACCGTATGGTCGCAGACCCGGCAAAAGCCCTCAAAACGGTCGCCAACGCAGCAAACAGGCTGTGGCATGCCGTGCTCCTTATGTGTCTTCACTATGTCGTTGTCGTGACCTTCGCTTTGGCCAGCTTGAAATCTTCCGCGACCTTCATGGCTGTCTCCTGGGCCGCGCCTACCGGACGGGCCACGGCCGCCTCCAGACGATTCCCGGCCTCGTCGACGGCGCCGTTCAGTGATTCCCAAAGCTGTTTCGCGCTGGTCCCGGGAAGACGTTTGGCCACGTCGTACATGGCGCAGGCGGCCTCCACGCAGCGTTCGAGCTCTTCCAGCTTGTCCAGCCAGTCCTTGACCCCAAGGCGGTCCAGGGCGTCGTTGAAGAGTTTCGACGCGTTGCTGAGCGCTTCGGCGGGCGTTTCCTCCAGAGCGTCGAGGGCGGAATTGGCCTTGGAGCTCAGGGCGTTTTTCAGCCGGTTGACAAGGGCATCGACCTTTTTGCCGGCATCCAGCATATCCAGCACTTCCTCGATGAGCTGTCCGAGTTCGGTACGCGCTATGTACGGGCAATCCAGTGCCTTTTCCAAAGCCCGCTTGAGGTCGGCAACGGCGCTTTGGGGGCCGTCCAGGAAAGCGTCAATGGCTTCGGAAACGTCGTCGAAGGCTTTCAAGGCGCCGTCCATGAGCTCCCGGGCCTTGTCGAAGGGATAGTCAAGGAGCTTCTTTGCCATGGACATGATGCGCTTTGGGAGCTGGATCAGCTTTTCCACGGCCTTGTGGACTTGCTGCAGGGCGCCGAGGGCCATCTCGCAGTCCGGGGAGGTGAAGTCCACGTCCGGTATGTCGGGGAGCGTGTCACTGACCTTGTCGAGCGTCGTCTTCTCCACGCACAGGGGGCCGAAGACATGCGTGTATCCTTCAGGGCATTTGCCGTTTTTCGCCGTGGGAGTCGCCATGAGGCTATGCCTTCCTGATATTGAGGGACGAGCAGGTAACGTCCACCGGTCCCACGCTGTTCGACCGGGACACGAGCGTGATGCTTTCCGCGCCGACGCGCAGGGCGCCCCCCACCTGAAGGTCGAGATCGGAGCCGACGGAGTGGTTCTCCCTGTTGCCGACAGTGAAATCGAGCTTGCCGAAAATGGCCCGCGTCTCGTCGCCGCCCACTTCGACGGAGCGCTTGCCGTCCACCTGGTAGTAATCATCGCCCATGACGCGGACTTCGTTGTCCTTGCCCACCGAAAGCAGGGCGTCCCGCGAGGTGGCCAGGACGAGCTTGCCGTCAGTGCCCATGACGATGGCGCCGTAGTCTCCGCCGTCCACGCTGTTGACGCGCACGCCGAAGCGGGAATCCGGGGCATCCGGGGTATCGCCGAGGTAAAAATGGGTCGTGGGCGTCCCGCTGCCGGGCTGTGCCTCGTCGCCGTATTTGGCGCCGCCTACGATGGACATGCCCGTGCGGCCGGAACTGCCGTGGGAAAAGCTGATGTCGCCGAAGTCCGTGCTGATGGTCAGCTCACGGGCGACGATCTTCACGAAGTCCATAAGGGCGCCCATGATGATCTGGCTCATGGGGGAGGCTTTGAGGACGATGCCGCCTTCGGACAGCAGGGCGAGCTCCGCGCCGCCGTCGGTGGAGAAGACTTTGTCTCCGGGCATGTAGGAGGCCGGGCGGCCGCAGGTGTAGGAGTCGCGGCGTGTCGCGCCGTAGGTGAGCTTGTTGTCGCCCCCTGAGTCCGTGGACGTGCTGCTGGTCGATGTGGGCACGCCCGGCTTTGCCGCCACGGGGATGGTGCCCATGATGTAGGGCTGGCCGTCGAGATAGGTATAGAAGACCACGGCACCGCGCAGGTTGCTTGCCCAGGAGGCGTCATTGCTCTGCAGGCCGCCCGTGGTGTTGAGGATGGGCACGCCGTAGAGCATGCCGCCCTTCGTCTTCAGGATGTCGCAGGTGAGGGTGGCTGGATTGGCGGTGATGACCGTGGCTGTACTGAAATATTCGGGGTGACCGGTGTGCGCGGCGATGCTTTCCATGCGGAAAGATTGACCGGTATGCCGGGGGCGGTTCAGAGCCGCTGTTTGTGTTCGCGTTCCTGAAGTGGTACGCAAACGGCATGACGATGAATCGCAAACGGCATGACGATGAGTCGCAAACGGAGGATGGCCATGACAACGAAACGGCGGGATGCGATCCTGGCCTGCCTGCGTCATCAGGACGGCGTACGGCGGGAGGATATCGGGCGCTATCTGGAACAGATGGGGAGCGCCTGTTCAAAAACGACGCTGGTACGGGAGCTGCATGCCCTGTCCGGTCTCGGGCTGGTGGAAAGATCCGGCACCGGCAAGGGCGTGCGCTATGCGCGCAGCCGGAATTCGGCACAGACCATGCCTGTAGATGTCGCCGCGTATTTTTCAAAAGACGCGGACGAACGTTCTGTGCGCAGCGAATACTTCAATTTCGATCTGTTCGACGAATTGCAGCATCTTTTGACGCAGGACGAGATCGCCGGACTGGACGCCCTGAATGCCGTGTTCCGCCAGAAAAAAGCCACGTTATCTCCAGGCCTTTTGCGAAAGGAGTACGAACGGCTCACCGTGGAGCTTGCATGGAAGTCCTCAAGGATCGAAGGCAATACCTATACGCTTCTTGATACGGAACGGCTGCTCAGGGACAACGTGACCGCGGCCGGAAAGACGGTGGAAGAGTCGCGCATGCTGCTCAACCACAAACAGGCGCTGGAATATGTCCTGTCCGCGCCGGAGTACTACAGAGAGATCACCGTCCGCAAGATGGAAGAGATCCACAGCCTCCTGACGGAAGGACTGCACGTCGCTCCCGGAATACGCTCCGGCATGGTCGGTATCGTCGGGACGAACTACCGTCCTTTGGATAACAAATTCCAAATACGTGATGCTCTTGAGAAGTTGTCAGATATGATCAACAGGACGCGGCACGCCGTGGAAAAGGCTCTGCTCGCCATTTTGATGATCTCCTACATCCAGCCGTTCGAAGACGGCAACAAGCGCACGTCACGCATCCTTGGCAACGCCTTGCTGGTTGCGGCAGATTACTGTCCGCTATCCTACAGAAGTGTGGATGAAGTCGAATACAAAAAAGCGATGATCCTTTTTTATGAGCAGAACAACGTCAGCTATTTCAAGCAGCTCTTTCTCGAGCAATTCCGCGCGGCCGTGAAGGATTATTTTTAGCCTGTCTGTTCCTGGAGCGGTTGTACCGAAGACGGAACAGGTGGTGCTGCCCGGCAAGGCGGAACGGTCGTGATGACGCAACAAAGGCCGAAGAGGTTTTATCCTCTCCGGCCTTTTGTATCCCGGGCGTTTCCGTGAGCCTTAGTACAGGGCGATTTCGCCGTACTGGGCTTCATACTGCTGGATGGTCTGCACCAGCGCGGCGGCCAGGCGTTTGGCGCTTTCGGGGCTCATGCCGATGGCCTTTTGCGGCTGCACGGCCAGCACCGGGCCCTGCTGGTC